>DXCG01000146.1 GCA_019116145.1 Candidatus Phocaeicola gallistercoris | reverse complement strand
AAGGGATAATTCTCGTTCACACGTTGCCCCCACAACGGTGCAAGCGTAAGCAACGACAAAGACAACAGAAAAAAAGACTTCGTTTTCATAAAAGAATAAATTTAAAAACACCGCATAAAAAACATATTTATTTACAAATATAATAAATCCACAAACAAAATCCTACCCCCCCGAATGACAAAAAATGTTAACATTTAAAGAAGATATTTATTCAACGAGTAACCTCATGGCAAACTCCTGCACCCATGCACAAAAAAACGGGGACGTTTCCCGAAAAACATCCCCGCAAATGAAAAGAAACGTGCAAACGTTTTACCGAAAAGGTGATGGGATAAAACAAAAAATATACGGAAACAAGTTATTTATAATCCGAACAAAGCAGCCAGCCCTTTGTCAACACCGGAAAACCCCATGAAAGCCATGGCAAGCAAGCCCGCCGTTATCAATGCGATAGGCATACCTTGCATTCCTTTAGGTATATTCACGATACTCAACTGTTCACGAATCCCGGCAAATATAATAAGAGCCAAAGCAAAACCCAAGGCTGTGGAAAATGCATAAATAATACCAGTCAATAAATCGAAATCTTTCTGAATAACCAAAATAGCTACACCAAGGATACAACAATTGGTCGTAATAAGAGGAAGAAATACACCCAACGCTTGGTAAAGTGATGGAGAAACTTTCTTTAGAATAATTTCAACCATCTGAACCAATGCAGCAATAACCAATATAAACGCTATAGTCTGCATATATGCCAAGCCGAACGGATCGAGGACAAATTTTTGAATAACATACGTCACGATGGTTGATAAGGTCAGTACGAAAGCCACAGCAGTTCCCATGCCTACTGCCGTTTCCACTTTCTTCGACACACCCAAGAACGGACAAATGCCAAGGAATTGTGATAACACAATGTTATTCACAAAAATAGCTGTAATAAATATCAGTATATATTCCATAAATGATTTCTATTAAGATTTAATTTTTTTCAAACGATTCACAATAGCTATCAGATATCCTAAGGCAATGAAAGCACCGGGTGCCAATACAAAAATCAGCATACCGCATTGTTCATCCATAACAGAAATACCAAATACTTTACCAGTACCAAGGAATTCACGTACACTACCCAATAAAGTCAGTGCAATAGTAAAGCCCATCCCAATACCCAATCCGTCGAAAAAAGAAGCTACAGGAGTATTCTTGCAGGCAAAAGCCTCCGCACGTCCAAGCAGAATACAATTTACCACTATGAGCGGAATAAACAATCCCAACGTTGCATAAAGCGTAGGTACATAGGCTTGCATAACCATCTGTAATATGGTTACAAAAGAAGCTATGACAACAATGAAAATAGGAATGCGAACCATATCGGGAACTATATTTTTTATAAGTGAAATCACCACATTCGAGCAAATAAGAACAAACATGGTAGCCAATCCCATACCCATTCCATTGATGGCTGATGACGTTGTTCCTAAGGTAGGACACATACCCAACAAAAGTACAAATGTAGGATTCTCTTTGATTATCCCATTTAGCAATACTTTTAAATTATTCATTGATTACCTCCTTCCTATTTGTTCTGTCCTTTATTTGCAAATGATATATGTATGGAATCTGTCCCAATCAAACTTGCTTTTTCATTTTTTACCTGCTGCGAAGCTCCACTTGAAGCATCAATTTCTTGCTTCATATATACCGAATATGCATTGTTTACAGCCTGTAAAAAAGCACGCGACGTAATAGTCGATGCTGTAATAGCATCAATATCTCCCCCATCATTAATCACAGTTAACGGAGTTTCCCCCGGATTTTTTCCAATAATGTCTCCCTTATTTCCTTTCTTAAACCAATCGGAAGCTTTCGATCCCAACCCCGGAGTTTCTGAATGGTTCAGTAATGAATAATCAATGATGTTTCCTTCGGCATCAAATCCCACTAATACAGTCAGCAAGCCACCGAAGCCATTACTCGAAGCCTCCACAGCGGCTCCAATAAACTGCCCATTCTTCATTGCACGGTATATTTTATAAATCGTGCCATCGACTTCAATCTCTTCGGGTGATTCGGTCGGATTGTTATCAAAACCGGGTACAACCAATGCTATGGCATCACTTAATATTTGAGCATTAGCATGTGCAATAGGATCGGCTGTAATATTATTAACCCACCCCAATAACGCTCCTGCTATGACAGAACAGGCTGTTAATGACAAAAGCATGTTTTTCAATGAAGATTCTAATTTTTTCATTTTCTGACTACCTCCCCAAATCGTTTTGGCTTACAAAATGTATTGATGAGCGGAGTAAACGCATTCATAATAAAAATAGCAAATGACATCCCTTCCGGATAAGAACCGAACACACGAATCACAACGGTCAGAAAACCTATTGCAATACCATATATTATCATACCTTTGTGTGTCATCGGTGAAGTCACATAATCGGTTGCCATGAATATGGCACCCAGCATCAATCCTCCCGTAAAAAGATGAACAAACGGTGAAGCATAAGCTACAGGATTAACCCAATACATCAATCCTGTAAGCACAAACACTGTAACTAGAATAGATACGGGAATATGCCAACTAATAATTTTCCTCCAAAGCATATAAACTAATCCAAGTAACAATGCCAATGCACTGATTTCACCAATACATCCAGGATTATTTCCCAAAAACAAATCAAAAATATCGGGTAATTGTCCTAGAGCTTCTATATCCCCGTGCACCGCTTGCTTCATTAAAGCAAGTGGAGTCGCACCTGTTTCCGCGTCTGTATAGCTTGAAAGTTGACCGATATTCGGCCACGATGTCATCTGCACAGGAAAAGAAACAAGTAAAAAAATGCGACCAGCCAATGCCGGATTGAACGGATTACACCCCAATCCGCCAAAAGTCATCTTGGCTACACCGATAGCAACCAATGCACCAATAATAATAATCCAAAGAGGTATGTTGGAAGGAAGATTAAAAGCCAACAGTATTCCAGTTACAGCTGCCGATCCGTCCAATATTGTGATTTGTTCACGCTTCAAAATAAACTTTGTAATTGCCCATTCAAAAAAGACACATGCCGCAACCGAAGTAAATGTAACAATTACTGCCCCTACACCAAACATATAAAATGAAACCAACAATGCTGGTATTAAAGCAATAAGTACACCGTACATATTTTTTTGAACACTGTCTCCTCCATGCACATGAGGAGACAAAGATACAATCAATTTATTTGCCATAAGTTTATTCTATTATTTTTTCTCATTACGGATACGAATAATTCCGCCCACTTTTCCTTTACCTAAACGAATGTAATCAAGTATCGGACGGAACGAAGGGCAAGTAAATTGACACGAACCACATTCAATACATGACATAATCATTTCATGTTCTACGCGCTCCCAATCTCCGTGAGCTGAATAAGTGGCAAGCAAATAAGGCTCGAGCCCCATCGGACATACATCAACACATTTTGCACAACGTATACAAGGCTGAGGAATCATACGTCGAGAATCTTTTTCACTCATAAGCAACACACCGGAGGTTCCTTTACACACAGGTACTTCCACTGTTGCCAACGCCTTCCCCATCATCGGTCCCCCACCAATAATTTTTCCTGTATCTTCCGGTAATCCTCCTGCAGCATTTATAAGTTGACTCATTGGTGTTCCTATACGAGTAAGGAAATTAGAAGGTCTTGTTAAAGATTTACCTGTCACCGTCACCACACGCTCAAATAATGGTTTATTCTTCTGTACAGCTTCGTAAACGGCAAACACAGTTCCTACATTTTGCACTATTGCTCCCACATGAACAGGTAAAGCAGGAGGTGCAGGAACCCGACGATGAATTATTGCATCAATTAACTGTTTTTCCCCTCCTTGAGGATATTTTACTCTCAAAGGAACAATCTCAATACCAAAATAAGCGGATGCCTTTTCTTTCATCAAACGAATTGCATCCAATTTATTATTTTCTATTCCTATATATGCCTTATTTACTTTTACAGCTTTCATAAGAATGGCCACTCCAACCAATATTTCATCCGTTTTTTCAAGCATTAATCTGTAATCTGCCGTTAAATAAGGCTCACACTCTACCCCATTAACAATAAGACACTCAGCTTTACACATAGGAGGAGGAGTCAGTTTAACATGAGTCGGGAAACAAGCACCTCCCATCCCCACCACTCCGGCATCTTTTATTTTCTCTATAATTTCTTCCGAAGTCAAACAACATTCTTTTACTAAATCAGGAGTACGATCGATCGTTTTTTCCCACTCATCGCCTTCCACATCTATGAAAATAGCCAACTTACGATAACCACTTGCATCGATTGCATTGTCTATCTTATTCACTTTCCCCGATACAGACGAAAAGACAGGTGCAGAAACAAAACCTCCCGACTCAGCAATCTTCGTTCCTACTTTTACCATATCACCTTTTTTAACTATAGGAATAGCCTGAATTCCAATGTGTTGTAACAAAAGAAAAACAGCTTGTTCGGGCAACGCTGCCTTACAAATAGCTTTCCTTGCCGACAATTTATTTCCTTCAGGATGAACTCCTCCTATTCTAAATGTTTTCACAGTCTATGTATTTTTAGGTTTATATCTCAATAATATATCAAAATTAGAATTCCTTGCCATCATCATACGACAAAATATGATAAAAATTTCACATAAGCATTTGCTCTTCCATTCAGAATATCCGAACGAAGAATCTTATTAATATATTTTTCAGATTTCATTTTTCACTTTACGTGGAGGAAAGTTTACTGCAACAATTGCATCTTGCGGACATTCCATTTCACATTTTCGACACAATTTGCATTTCATTGGATCAATATAAGCCACATTATTTTCTAATGTAATTGCTTCGAACGGACATACTTTCACACACTTACCGCAATCTATACATGCAACCGAACAAGCTTTTCGCGCCAATACTCCTTTATCGTTATTTACACATTGTACATAAACGCGATGATTATTTTTCCCTTTTGGACGAAGTTCAATAATATTTCTTGGACAAGCTTTCGCACATGCTCCACAAGCTGTACACATATCTTCATCTATCTCTGGAAGTCCTGTTTCTCGATTCATACGAATACCACCAAACTGGCAAGCATCTACACAATCGCCACAACTTAAACATCCAAACATACATCCTGTTTCTCCTCCATATATAGAATTTATTATTGCACACGACCGCACTCCGTCGTATAATGTCTGTTGAGGACGATTTGAGCAAGTCCCATTACATCTTACAACAGCAACAAAAGGTTCAGTAACTTCAACTTTCAAACCTAAAACAGATGCGACTTTTTCCATTGTATTTTGCCCTCCTACCGGACATAATTTCCCCTCTAACGAAGTTGCTTTCACACAAGCAGAAGCAAATCCGGCACAACCAGGATAACCACATCCCCCACAATTTGCTTGAGGTAATACTTCTAGAACCTTTTTAATACGAGAGTCTTCATACACAGCAAACTTTTTAGAAGCACCATAAAGAATCATAGCAGAGATCAATCCGATACTTCCCAATGATATTACTGCAACCACAATTAAACCCATAGCTATTTGTTTTTATATTGCCTTCGATTCTAGAATGAACAAAAAAACATGTGACATTTTTCGACGGAATAAATACAAAATCAAATAATACAATGCCAATGACATCACTGCAATAGATATCGACAATATTTCATTTCCTGATAAAAGATATAAAGCCAGTACAAAAGTTATAAGCAAAACAATAAAAGGATAAACAAAAGCCCATAAAGCAGCCCTTAATCCTAAAAAGGATTTTTGACTTGAAATGATCACCCTATCGCCAATCTTGCATGAAATAGCATATTTATTGTACACATCGATTCGACATTCTTCAGCTTCCATCCCACAATGATGCTTTACAGCACATGAACCACACGAATCTTGTCTCACAATCTTAACTTTCAAATGATATCCATCAATGCATTCTACAATACCATCATATTTATTGTTATTTGCCATAGCTATCATACAAATTTCTAAAGCCCTATCAAGAACAATTTATGTACTGCCATCATCGTATCCGATGTTTTGCATTTTTTTCCGCAATCTTGAATATGCATTACGAATTCGTTGAACGACAGTCGACCGATTAATCCCCGTAAAATCGGCCACCTCCTGATAACTCATCTTTCGCCAGAATTTCAGTTCCAACAAATAAATATAGTCTTGAGGCAACTCTTCAAAGAAACTCATTAAAGCATCCAATTTCTGTTCTTTTTCTTTAGGAGATAAAGAATCGTCTATCACATCATCCTTCAGAGTTTCAACCTCCATCAAAGAATATTTCATTTTCTTCTTTCGGTCATAATCATGCAAGAAATGATGTATTACAACACACTGCCATGCTGCATACATCCCCCATTCTTTATAAGAGACTCGGAGTTTATTATATAAATGTATAGAGATTTCTTGAAATAAATCGCTCGCTTCTTCCCGATCTGCCGTATACTTTCTGATTGTTTTCTTTATGTACAAAGTATGGCGTTGCAATAGAATGATGAAAGCATTCTTATCTCCTCTACGAAACTTAGATACTAAGCATTCATCACTCGGTGTTTGTGTTTTCTCCATAAAATAAGATTTTCATTAGGTTACACAGGTTAAATTATTTCACTTTTATTATTACTCAAATCAAGGCTCTCGCCATTGATTTATTGCAAATAAAAAAACTTTTTATTGAATTAACAAATCTTTTGCACTTTTTTTATTTAAAAATAAAAATTGAGTATCTCCTTTCTTTAAATATATTACTTTCGTACAGACAAATACAATATCTTTTATAAAAAATCATTTTTAAAACCAATTTATTATGAAGAACTTCAGAACAGAATCCGTAATCATTGCCATTGGCTTTGTCTTATTAGGTGTTTTTATCCAAAAAGGATTTAAAGTTATTGCCGAAAAAGACCGCAATGTAAACGTGAAAGGTCTGGCTGAAATGGAAATTCCAGCAGACAAAGTAACATGGCCCCTCATGTACAAAAGTTTAGGGAATGACTTGAATTCTCTCTACGATGACATAAAGAAATCGAACCAAACCATTGTCCAATTCTTACAAGAAAAAGGTATCGATGAAAATGAAATCAGCATCAATGCTCCCGAGATCATTGATTTAAAGGCTGAACGCTATAGTAACAACAACGACATTCCTTACCGCTACAATGTCACTACGGTTATTACAGTGACATCACAAAAAGTCGATTTAATCAGAAGTCTCATTTCAGAACAAGGTGAATTATTGAAAAGAGGCATAGCCGTCACCGGAGGAGATTATCGTTACAACGTACAATATGAATATACAGGTTTAAATAAAATAAAACCACAAATGATTGAAGAAGCCACGAAAAATGCCCGAGAAGCTGCCGAGAAATTTGCAAAAGATTCTGAGAGTAAATTAGGGAAAATACGATATGCCAACCAAGGTCAATTCAGCATAACCGACCGTGATGCAAATACACCTTATATTAAAAAGGTACGTGTTGTAACAACAATTTCTTATTCCCTTGAAGATTAATACCACAGAACTCCCAAAGAATATGAAATAAAAAATTTTTCTCTTTGAAGAATTTATTATATCTTTGCGCCCGATTTGGTTAAACAATATAAAGTCTAACGTAATTAATTTATTTTTTTAACATTAATGGAAAATATTAAAGACGTACACCCACTTGACAATTTCGATTGGGATGCTTATGAAAATGGTGATTCAACAACAAACGTAAGCAAAGAAGATTTAGAAAAAGCGTACGACAGTACCTTAAACAAGGTCAACGACCGGGAAGTTGTAGACGGTACTGTTATTGCAATGAACAAACGTGAAGTAGTCGTTAACATCGGTTACAAATCAGACGGTATCATCCCATTAAGCGAATTCCGTTACAATCCCGATTTGAAAATTGGCGATAAAGTAGAAGTTTACATTGAAAATCAAGAAGATAAAAAAGGTCAACTGATTTTATCTCACAAAAAAGCTCGTGCTACCCGTTCTTGGGATCGCGTCAACGCAGCTCTTGAAAACGAAGAAATCATCAAAGGTTACATCAAATGTCGCACAAAAGGCGGTATGATTGTTGATGTATTCGGTATTGAAGCATTCTTACCGGGTTCTCAAATTGATGTGAAACCTATTCGTGACTACGATGTATTCGTAGGAAAAACAATGGAATTCAAGGTCGTCAAGATCAATCAAGAATTTAAAAATGTAGTTGTTTCTCACAAGGCTCTTATCGAAGCTGAATTGGAACAACAAAAGAAAGAAATCATCGGTAAACTTGAAAAAGGTCAAGTACTGGAAGGTACAGTTAAAAATATTACATCTTACGGCGTATTCATCGACTTGGGCGGCGTAGACGGTTTGATTCATATTACAGATTTGTCATGGGGACGTGTCAGCGACCCGCACGAAGTTGTTCAGTTAGACCAGAAGTTGAATGTTGTTATCCTCGATTTCGATGATGAGAAGAAACGCATCGCTTTAGGATTGAAACAATTGACTCCGCATCCATGGGACAGCCTCGACCCGAACTTGAAAGTAGGCGACCATGTAAAAGGCAAAGTAGTTGTCATGGCAGATTATGGAGCTTTTGTTGAAATTGCTCCGGGTGTAGAAGGTTTAATTCACGTTTCTGAAATGTCATGGTCACAACACTTACGTTCAGCCCAAGACTTCATGAAAGTAGGCGATGAAGTGGAAGCTGTTATCTTAACATTAGACCGCGAAGAACGTAAGATGTCATTGGGCATCAAACAATTGAAACCAGACCCATGGGAATCTATCGAAGATAAATATCCTGTAGGTTCTAAACACATGGCTAAAGTTCGTAACTTCACCAACTTTGGTGTATTCGTTGAAATCGAAGAAGGTGTAGACGGATTGATTCATATCTCAGACTTGTCATGGACTAAGAAGATTAAACATCCTTCTGAATTTACACAAATCGGTTCCGATATTGAAGTTGTAGTATTGGAAATCGACAAAGAAAACCGTCGCTTGAGCTTAGGTCACAAGCAATTGGAAGAAAATCCATGGGATGTATTCGAAACAGTATTTACCGTAGGTTCTGTGCACGAAGGACAAATCATCGAAATGCTGGATAAAGGTGCTGTCATTGCTTTACCTTATGGCGTAGAAGGCTTTGCAACTCCAAAACACTTGGTAAAAGAAGACGGGACACAAGCTCAATTAGATGAAAAACTTTCTTTCAAAGTAATTGAATTCAATAAAGACGCTAAACGAATCATCCTTTCTCACAGCCGTATTTTCGAAGATGCTGCAAAGGCAGAAGAGAAAGCAGAAAAGAAAGCTAAAAAAGCAACCAAGAAAGAAGAAGCTCCAATGCTACAAAATCAAGCAGCTTCTACTACACTGGGCGACATTGATGCTTTGGCTGCTTTGAAAGAAAAGTTAGAAAACGACAATAACAAATAAAAACGTTTCTATACTTTATTAAGGAAAGGACTGCACAAGATGTAGTCCTTTCTTTTTTCATAAAAATCCATTACTTTTGTGGGTAATTATGGAAAAATTCGAAATAACAATTTTAGGTTGCGGCTCTGCATTGCCTACAATGAAGCATCAGGCCAGTTCACAAGTCATCAATGTTCGTGAAAAGTTATTCATGATCGATTGTGGAGAAGGAACACAAGTGCAATTAAGACGCTCACGGCTCCGGTTTAACCGGCTGAATCATATATTCATTTCACATCTGCATGGCGACCATTGTTTCGGACTTATTGGCTTAATCTCCACATTCGGACTTATAGAACGTACAGCCGAATTACATATATACAGTCATCCAGACCTCGTTCCACTATTGGAGTCTCAAATACATTATTTCTGTAAAGGACTGACTTTCCATGTTCTTTTTCATCCTTTTTCCCCAGAAAAAAGGGAAACAATATACGACGACCGTTCGGTTTCCGTAGAAACAATTCCCCTTTCCCACCGGATTCCGACATGCGGATTTATGTTCCGAGAGAAAAAAACGCCCAACCATATCAAACGAGACATGATCGATTTTTATCACATCCCCACATATTTAATCAATCGTATCAAGAACGGAGAAGATTTTGTGACAGAAGATGGGAAAACTATCCCTAACAACCTACTGACAACCCCTTCTGCACAACCGCGTTCGTATGCTTATTGCTCTGATACTGCCTATTTGCCACAAATAACAGAACAAATAAAAGATGTAGACTTACTATTTCACGAAGCAACTTTTGCCGAATCGGAAGCTATACGTGCCAAACAAACATTTCACTCTACAGCTACACAAGCTGCACAAATTGCTGTGGCTGCCAATGTAAGACAATTAATAATAGGACATTTTTCCGCCCGCTACGATGACGAATCCATCTTACTGGAAGAAGCACAACGCATCTTCCCCAACACCCTATTAGCGAAAGAAAATCTTCGAATTTCACTCTAAAGAAAGTTAAAATAAAGCTATACATTAAACAAATTGCATAGAAACAGTTCTAACTTTACAAGCATCAATACAAAAACCAATGAGTACAGAGATAGAGAATGACATCATCGCACAACTACAAGACCCTGAAATGCAACGCAAAGCATTCGAAAAAGTAGTAAAAGCGTATAGCGAACAACTATATTGGCAAATAAAGCGTATGGTTATCTCTCACGACGATGCCAACGATTTATTACAAAATACGTTCCTAAAGGCATGGAGCAATTTAGAATACTTCAGGGGAGATGCTAAATTGTCGACTTGGCTTTACCGTATTGCTCTTAACGAATGCCTGAATTTCTTAAACAAAGAGAAAAACAAGAATCAAATATCCATCGACGGGACAGAAGTCGCTGTCATCAACGAAGTTGCTGCAGACCCTTACTTCAATGGCGACCATACACAGCTATTGTTCGAGCAAGCCATCCAGACCCTTCCGGAGAGACAACGCATGGTCTTCAATTTAAGATACTTCCAAGAAATGAAATACGAAGAAATCGCACAGATAATAGGCATCAGTGTTGGAGCATTGAAAGCTTCATATCACCATGCAGTAAAGAAGATTGAAGATTTTTTAAAACAACACGATTAAACCAAACACTCCTATAACTATCTAACTTATAAACAAAAGGGATGACATTTATGATGAACGAAGACAAAGATTTACAAAAAAAGTATGGGAAGAACAATCCATTCACCGTTCCGGAAAATTATTTCGGCGATTTTGCGGAAAAACTTATGCAGCAACTCCCAGAAAAAGAAACTGCAGCTCCGCAAACCATCAGCTTGTGGGACAGAGTGAAACCGTGGATTTACATGGCTGCCATGTTCGGAGGATTGATTTGCACTACCCATATCTTTGTAGGCGACTATAAGTCTCAGCAAACAAATGAGGCTGAACCTAATGCCTTTTCCATCTCGGAACTTCCTGACGAAGTCATCGATCCAATCTTAAACCAAACAATGATGGACGATTACGAATTATACAAATATCTGACAAACGTAAGTACAACTAGTTATAACCCATAACAATTATGA
>DXCG01000145.1 GCA_019116145.1 Candidatus Phocaeicola gallistercoris | reverse complement strand
AAAGTAAACGGCAAACCGTTGACTGACATCATCGGCACTGACGCATTGAGCAAAGAACAATGGGCAGAAATCCAACAGAAAGTAACTAAAGGCGGTGCAAACATCATCGCATTGCGCGGACGTTCTTCATTCCAAAGCCCGGCTTACGTTTCTATCGAAATGATTGGTGCTGCTATGGGTGGTAAAGCATTCCGTTGGCCTGCTGGTACATACATCTCAAACGACAAGTATGACCACATCATGATGGCATGGGAAACTTCAATCACTGCTGACGGTTGCCACTGTGCTGCGCTGAACGGAACTGCAGAAGAGCAAGCTGCTTTGGACAAGAGCTATGCTCACCTCTGCGAATTGCGTGACGAAGTTATCGCTATGGGCGTTCTTCCTGCAATCTCTGAATGGAACAAGTTGAACCCGAACATTAAATAAAATACGGGAATAAAATAAAAAAAACGGAAGAATGTACAATTCAAATGTTTTTGTACATTCTTCCGTTTTTTTATTGATTTTCTTGTATACTTAAAATTTCTATTTAACTATGAATATCCATTCCTGAAATAACTTTTATAATCTTATTCGAAAGGGAAACAGAACTCATTTGTATCATATGAATTTTCTTAGGATAATAAAACACCAGCGCGACAAACAAATTATCTTTGTTCATCGCGCTGGAATTTAATCATTTAATCTATTAGAAAGAGTCTAATATTCTTCCTCGTTGAAGAAAAAGTCTTCTTTACTTGGATAATCCGGCCAAATATCTTCAATGCTTTCGTATATTTCACCTTCGTCTTCCATTTCTTGCAAATTTTCAATTACTTCCATTGGAGCTCCCGAACGCATTGCATAATCAATTAATTCATCTTTCGTAGCAGGCCATGGAGCATCTTCCAACTTCGAAGCCAATTCTAATGTCCAGTACATAGATTTTAAGTTTTAAAAAGTTTTACATTCTTCTATAGAGCCACAAAAGTATAATAAATTCTTTCATTTACAACGCTTATCCCAATAAATTTCATCATTTTGTGTTAATTGATTTAACTTTCTTGCCAAGACAAATAAATAGTCGGACAACCGGTTCATGAATTGTTTTATTCTATCGTCTATTTCTACCGATTCTTGTATTTCCAAATTGATAATACAACGTTCCGCTCTCCGACAAATAGTCCGACAAATGTGGCAAACAGAAGCGGCATACGCGCCTCCGGGTAAAATAAACCCGCGCAAACATGGTAGGGAAGCATCTAGTTCATCGATGTTCTCTTCCAATCGGGAAATGCTTTCAGGGGTAATGTAATTGTCCAACTTTAAATTTGTTTGACGCTGATCGGTAGCCAAATAAGCCCCTAAAGAGAACAGTCTATGTTGTATTTCACGTAAAAAACTTTTTATATCGATATCTTCTACAGCAACTATCAATAACCCTAAGTAGGCATTCAATTCATCGACTGTTCCATAAGCTTCCAAACGAATGTGATTTTTCAATACACGTACCCCACCAACGAGTGAAGTTGTACTTTTATCTCCTGTCCGAGTATAAATCAAACTTTTTTTTCTCATAATGCTTTTTTTAGAAGAAATCTACTATTCGGTGTTCTTTCACACGTTTTTTATCAAAAAACACAATTCCTATATCATACAAATCGAATGTTACACCGGTACGTGTATCTTTTATTATTTCTTTCCACCATCTCTTTTTTTGTTTCGAGGCATATGGAGATGCTATAATAAAACATGTTTTTGTCATTACATGCGGCACTAATGTTTCGAATATTTCTTTATAAAAAGGTGTGTGTCCAATATGCACTACCCCTGATAGTGGTATGTGCTGTAAGAACTCGTACAGCAACTTTTCCGTTTCTCCTGTACGATAAACGATATTAGAATGTATTTCCAATAATTGTTTTACCTCTGGGATTTTCTTTCCATCATCGAAAGTATAGATATCGCACTGCTTGGCAGAACTCATATACAATGCCTCCAGTCCACTTCCTGTACCTATTTCAATAATGGAATTAGGTTGCAAATAATTAATTAACCGAAACAACAAACGGTCGACTTTTTCACGGTAATGTGGCAGATGGTCAACATAGGGTCGTATTTCTTTCAATTTGCTGTAAGCATAAAAGGGATGATCTTCGTAAATAACAAATGAGATTAAATAAAAATCGGAAGGCGAATGTACACCGTATCCTCTGCGATGCTTAAAACGCCATAACCAATTCCATATTCGTCTGCTTAAATTGCCTAACACCATTCGTCCTTTTTACAATGAGCAAAATAACAAAAAAATATTTATTTATCCTCTTTTTTCTTTTCATAAAAAATGCCATGCAAGAGTTTTCCCACATGGCATTTTTTTAAGGTTTGTTGTTTTTAATTGTTATTCGCGTGCCCCTAACTTATCATTCAGATACAAGACACCTGCGTAATCATTGCATTTCTTCAATTTGTCGACAATGCCTTGAGCAGTTGCTTCTTCTTCTACCTGCTCGCGGACATAACCCCACAAGAAATCTTGAGAAGCTTTATCTTTTTCTTCTGAAGCAACATTTACCAATTTATCGATCAACTCTGAAACATGGCATTCATGATTGTAAACATGTTCGAAAACTTCCAGCACGCTTCCCCATCCCTGAGGGACAACGTCTATCTTATCAACTTTAGCTGCTCCACCACGTTTTGCAACATAATCGGCCAAATCGTAGGCGTGCTGCAATTCTTCTTGCGATTGTTTACGCATCCAGTGGGCAAAACCATCGAACCCTTCTTTCTGTAGATAGAAAGACATTGATAAATACAAATTTGAAGACCACATTTCTGCTGTAATCTGCTCGTTTATCGCCTGTTGTAATTTTTCAGAAATCATAATCGTAATATTTTAATTAATTATGTCTAAACTTTAATTCTTACATTTCTATGTACAAAAGAAATGCCAATGCGTCTTTTGTGCCAAATTGTCATTCTGGAAAAAGCTTTATAAGATGTGTTTTTTACCAAAAAAATATGGGGATATACCACAACGGTCGAATAGCCATGCCATACCAAGCGACCCTCCAACTGTAACAATCATTGCTATGATCAAAAAGCATAACCCGGAAGAATCGAACGACAAGACCGAAACCAAAACTTTAGAACACATCGTAAACAAGGGGGAAAACACCAGCAAAATCAATGTGTGTGAACCGATATATGATGCCATACGTTTTATTCCGGATGAAAGCATGGGATAAAACCATAATAAGATACAGATGATTAAATAGACGATAGCTACCCCGCCAAGGGTAAACCGGTTTAGGTTATTCGTATCAAGACTTAACCAGACAAGAGGTATAATTGTCCATGCCGACGGGTGAAAGAAATCGGTAAATGCAATGCCGGAACGTCGGATAATAACACCTGCAAGAAAATATAATGCATTAGGCAAAGAAACAACATGAAAAATTTCGGAAAGACCTGCATAAACAAGTCCTAATACGATGAGGCGTGAACTAAAACGCCATGGTCTTTTCCACCCAAAAACAAGGTAATAGCATAAGCCGCATAATAAGAACGTATGCAAATACCAATATGGTCCCATCGGATGAAGGAACAATTTTTCTAATACAATGCCGATTGTCAGATTGTCTATCTTATCACGAACCGGAAGTATGGCAGACATTATGACATATCCTGTCTCCATTATTATATAGGGAACGAGTATCCATCCTATAGAATGCAGGAACAATCGTGGTCGTTTCGTAATGTTCATCAGATATCCTGATATAATAAGAAAAGCCGGCATGTGAAATGTATAAACCCATTGCTTCAATAACGGATACTTCTCGCTGAAGAATACCAAATGAAACGCAATCATCAATAAAATGAATATACATTTCAAATAATCTATTTCGTCAATGCGTTTACCAGTCATCTTGTTCGCTTTGTCTATTTGTGCTTCAAAAATAATGAAACTTTTATTATTTTGCCATATCAGTATCTTTATTTATGTTTTTAAGCAACTTCTGTAAAATGAGTTGTATTTCCCGTAATTTGTATAAACCTTTATTGGTTTGTTTTCCATATTTTTGTACCCAAGAAAACGAATGCGAGTCTTTTTTATTTGCTTTTATTGTATGAAATTATACCTTTCTTTATTGGTCTTGATAGGAATACTGTGTGCATTGACAAGCCAAATTCAAGCAGAAACAGTCGATACAACTGCAGTCGACCGAAATTATGTACTCCATGAGGTCGTAATTACCGGTACACGTAATGCAACTGACATACGTCATTTACCCATGACGCTTTCTATTATCAATAGGTCTGAATTGGAAAAGAGATATGAGCCTTCTCTGCTGCCAACTCTCACCGAGCAGATTCCTGGCTTATTTGCAACCAGTCGTGGGGTAATGGGATATGGAGTATCTACAGGAGCGGCCGGAAGTATCAATGTACGAGGCATAGGAAGTGGTGCACAAATGTTGGTACTGATAGACGGACATCCGCAATACATGGGATTATTCGGTCATCCTATAGCCGATGCATATCAAACGATGCTTGCGGAACGGGTTGAAGTTTTACGAGGACCGGCTTCTGTTCTTTACGGATCGAATGCTATGGGAGGGGTTATTAATATCGTAACACGTCAACAAAAAAAAGATGGAGTCCGGACAAATATCAATGTCGGAACCGGCTCTTATGGGACAGTACAGACTGAAGCTACCAATCGGATTAGGAAAAACCGCTTCTCCAGTATCGTAGCGGCATCATACAATCGTACGGATGGACACCGACCGGACATTGGTTTCGAACAATATGGAGGATATGCTAAATTAGGATATGATATAAATAATACATGGAATGTGTATGGAGATGTAAACGTGACACACTTCAATGCTTCTAATCCGGGATCTGTATACGAACCGCTTTTAGATAATAATTCTCGTATTACACGGGGTATGGCATCGTTTGCCTTACAAAACAATTATAAATATTCTTCAGGGGCATTAGGATTTTTTTATAACTGGGGGCGACATAAAATCAATGATGGATATGAAATGGGGAAAGAACCGCAGACTTCTCTGTTTAATTCAAAAGATTTAATGATGGGGGTTTCATGGTATCAAAGTGCAATTCTGTTTAAAGGCAATCGGTTAACTTTAGGTTTCGATTATCAACATTTCGGAGGAGAATCGTGGAACAAAGTCATTGCAACGGGAGAAAAAGAGCCGGGTATAAACAAAAAGCAAGACGAATTTGCAGGATATATTGATGTTCGTCAAAATTTCAGTACGTACCTTTCTATGAATGTCGGATTACGTATGGATCATCATTCTCATGTCGGTACTGAATTGGTTCCACAAGGGGGACTGGCTTTTCATCTTCCTCGAAATACAGAACTAAAAGCAATGGTTAGTAAAGGATTTCGTAACCCGACAATTCGTGAAATGTATATGTTCCCTCCTCAAAATCCAGATTTAAAACCGGAGCGGCTAATGAACTATGAATTATCCTTTACGCAAAAATTGTTGGATGGGAATTTATGTTATGGTGCCAACATTTATTACATCAACGGTGATAATACAATTATGACTACACAAGTAAACGGATATCCTAAGAACATAAATACAGGGTTCATCGAGAACTGGGGAATAGAATCTAATATCGGATATTGCATTAACTCGCAGTGGAAGCTTAATGCCAATTACAGTTGGCTACACATGGAAAATCCTGTATTGGCAGCTCCCGAGCATAAACTTTATGCAGGGTTTGATTTTACGCAAGGGCGTTGGGGTATCTATTCTGGTGTACAATATGTAAAAGGTTTATATGTATCGGTGGGAGAGACCCAAGCAACCGAAGATTTTATTTTATGGAATATCCGAGGAAATTATCGTCTGTGCAAATATGTAGACCTTTATGCAAAAGGAGAAAATCTTTTAGCTCAGCAATATGAAATCATGAGAGGATATCCTATGCCGAAAGCAACATTCATGGGAGGTATAAACATCAATTTTTAATATATAGACTAATTGTGAAAATATTACATGGTAGTGTATGACTGCTTAAGTTCTTATCCTGGTGATAGAAAAAGGGGCTTATAATTTTATAAAAAGAAGTCCGACTTCCTATATAGGAAATCGGACTTCTTTAAAGAAAAATTTATTATACGATTCCTTGAGCCATCATTGCTTTTGCAACTTTCATAAAACCTGCAACATTGGCACCTTTTACATAGTTGATATAACCATCGGACTCTGTACCATATTGTACACATGCTTCATGAATGTTTTTCATGATGCTTTTTAATTTTTCGTCAACTTCTTCTTGACTCCAGCTTAATTTAATTGAGTTTTGTGTCATTTCCAAACCGGAAACAGAAACACCTCCGGCATTGGCTGCTTTACCCGGAGCATATAATATTTTAGCATCTTGGAATACACGGATAGCTTCTGGGGTAGAAGGCATGTTGGCACCTTCAGAGACAGCAATAACTCCATTGGCAACTAAGGCTTTTGCATCATCACCGTTGATTTCATTTTGGGTTGCCGATGGAAGAGCGATATCCGCTTTTTCATTCCATGGACGGGCGCCGGTTACATATTTACAACCGTATTTTTCTGCATATTCACGGATGCGACCACGGTATAGATTCTTTAATTCCATGATATAGTCTAATTTCTCACGGTCAATACCATCCGGGTCGTAGATATATCCGTCGGAATCGGACATGGTTACGACTTTAGCTCCCAGTTCGATTAATTTTTCTACCGTATATTGTGCTACGTTACCAGCACCAGAAACTAAGCACGTTTTACCTTTGATGTCAATATTGCGGGTCTTGAGCATTTCAAGGAGGAAGTAGATGTTCCCGTATCCAGTAGCTTCCGGGCGGATCAGCGAACCGCCGAATTCACGACCTTTACCTGTTAAGACGCCGCTAAATTCACGGGTTAGTTTCTTATACATTCCGAACATATACCCAACTTCACGTCCTCCTACACCGATATCGCCTGCAGGAACATCTGTCTCAGGACCGATATGACGCCATAATTCTAACATGAATGCTTGGCAAAAGCGCATAACTTCGGCATTCGATTTTCCACGTGGAGAGAAATCTGAACCACCTTTTCCTCCACCCATCGGGAGGGTTGTCAAAGAGTTTTTGAATGTTTGTTCGAAAGCTAAGAACTTTAAAATGCTTAGATTTACAGAACTGTGAAAACGAATTCCGCCTTTGTATGGACCGATTGCATTGTTGTGTTGTACCCGGTATCCCATATTGGTTTGAATATTACCTTTGTCATCTACCCAAGTGACACGGAATTGGTATATACGGTCTGGGATACACAAGCGTTCAATTAAATTTACTTTATCGAACTCAGGATGCTTGTTGTACTCTTCTTCGATAGTTCCTAACACTTCTTCTACTGCCTGATGGTATTCAGGTTCATTGGGAAATCTTCTTTTTAGATCTTCTAATACTTTTGCTGCATTCATCCTTTTAATTTATTTAGGTTTTACAAATATAAATTCTTTCATGTTTGCGTGACAAAAGTATAGAATAATTTTTATTTGTACAACAATTCTTTTAAAAAAACGAAATAAAATTGTCAAAAAGCTGCTTTTATTTTGTTTTTGTGTGGAAATGTTTATTTATTCCTGTCTTTTTTTATCGCTTTGATAATGGGGATAAAAACCAATGCCCCCGATATGAGTATTGTGACAATAAGAATTCCATCAATGCGGGGAACTGTGGTTAGTACAATGTAACAAAGTGCAACCCAGAATAAAGCCAATACAATGCATTGGGAATGGGTAAGTGGTTTGCGCATAAAAGAAGGGATTAAAAAACGCAGGCTGTTTTTGAGAGCCTGCGTTTTTGTATGACATATTATTGATTTTCGTGTAATTTCTTTGCTACAATTGCATCAATACAAGCTACAGCTGTTATATTGACAATGTCGCGTACTGAACTTTCGATATCTGTAAAATGGATAGGCTTGTTCAACCCCATTTGGATAGGACCGATGACTTCCGTTTCACTCATGTTTTGAATAAATTGGTAAGCAGAATTTGCAGAAGTCAGATTGGGAAATACTAAAGTGTTGACTTCTTTGTCTTTTAAGCGGGTAAACGGGTATTTCTCATCGCGAAGTGTACTGTTTAATGCAAATTTTACTTGCATTTCGCCATCTATGGCTAAGTTGGGGAACTCACGATGCATGTAAGCTACTGCTTCGTGTACTTTGGCAGGGCTCCCTTCTTGATCGGAACCGAAGTTCGAGTATGAAAGCATCGCCATTATAGGCTCTTGGTTGAAGAAACGCACAGCTTTGGCAGATAATTTGGCAATATCTATTAGGGTTTCGGTGTCCGGATGACGATTGATTAATGTATCGGCAATGAAATAAGTACCTTTTTTCGAATTTAATATGTGCATAGTGCCGAAATGTTTATATCCCGGTTGAATGCCGATTACTTCTTTGGCTACTTTAATTGTATTCGAATATTTAGTGTATAAGCCTGTAACGAATGCATCAGCCTCACCTGTTTCCACCATCATCATACCGAAGTAGTTGCGCTCAAACATTTTATCGTTTGCTTCTTGGTAGTTGGCTCCTTCCCGTGCACGTTTCTCACATAAAATTTTTGCATAACGTTCGCGGCGTTCGGCTTCGCGGTCATGGCGTAGATTTACAATTTCAATGCCTTCCAGACTCAGGTCTAATTCTTTAGCCAATTTCTCAATGCGTTCTTCGTTGCCTAATAAGATCGGATGACAGATGCCTTCTGCATTGGCTTCTACTGCTGCTTTTAACATGTTGGGATGAATTCCTTCTGCAAAGACAACGCGTTGTGGGTTTTGACGTGCCGTTTCATATAATTGGCGGGTAAGTTTATTTTCTTGCCCCATCAGTTCTTTCAGATAGTTTTTATATTCATCCCAGTCGGTGATTTGTTTACGTGCAACTCCTGAATCCATTGCTGCTTTGGCTACAGCCATAGATACTTCGGTGATTAAACGTGGGTCGACCGGTTTGGGGATAAAATAATCCGGACCGAATGTCAGGTTGTTTACGTGATAAGCATTGTTGACTATATCAGGAACCGGTTTTTTGGCTAATGCCGCAATTGCGCGAACAGCAGCCAATTTCATTTCCTCATTGATGGCTTTGGCGCGAGTGTCGAGTGCTCCACGGAAAATATAAGGGAAGCCAATGACGTTGTTGATTTGATTAGGGTAATCGGAACGTCCGGTTGACATTAATACATCCGGGCGAGATGCCATGGCATCTTCGTATGAAATTTCGGGTGTAGGATTGGCAAGGGCGAATACAATCGGGTGGTCAGCCATGCTGCGTATCATGTCTTGCGAAAGGACATTTCCTTTTGACAAGCCTAAGAATACATCGGCTCCTTTGATGGCTTCTGCCAAAGTATGTACATCGGTACGGTCTGTAGCGAAGAATTTTTTCTGTTCGTTCAGGTCGGTACGTTGTTTGTTGATGACTCCTTTGCTGTCCAGCATCAGAATATTTTCCAACCGTGCACCCAATGAAATGTAAAGTTTTGTACAGGAAATAGCAGAAGCACCGGCACCGTTGACTACAATTTTTACATCTTCAATTTTTTTCCCTGCAACTTCTAATGCGTTCAGTAGACCTGCACTTGAGATAATAGCTGTGCCGTGTTGGTCATCGTGCATGACAGGAATATCGAGTTCTTCTTTTAAGCGTTGTTCTATCTTGAAACATTCCGGAGCTTTGATGTCTTCCAGATTGATACCTCCGAATGTCGGGGCGATTGCTTTTACAGCCTCCACAAATTTGTCGGGGTCTTTTTCGTTAACTTCGATATCAAATACATCAATTCCTGCATATATTTTGAACAAAAGACCTTTGCCTTCCATTACGGGTTTTCCACTCATGGCACCGATGTCTCCTAACCCTAAAACGGCAGTTCCGTTTGATATAACAGCAACGAGATTTCCTTTATCTGTATAATCGTATGCTGTTTCGGGCTGTTTTTGAATTTCCAAGCAAGGTTCTGCCACACCTGGCGAATAGGCTAATGATAGATCTCTTTGGGTTTGGTACGGCTTGGTTGGTACCACTTCAATTTTTCCGGGTTTACCTTGTGAGTGATAAAGTAAAGCCGCTTCTTTTGTTATTTTCATATCCGATTGTTTAATTTTCTAAGATGTTTTCGCAAAAGTAGGAAACAAAATCAAAATAAAGGATTATTTATTTTTAAAATTTATAAATTGACGTTACCGCTTAATTTTTTAGTCGATGGAAATCGTTGTTTGGTCTTCTTATTTGGTTTGTTTGTAATAAGATGGTTATACTTAGTTAAATGGACATTTGTTAAAATGATTTTTTGCTTATATTTGCACGACAGATTAGATTTTAGGTTAGAAACATTAAAACTTTATTAAATGAATATGAATAGAATTTTTTCTCCTTACCGGATGGCTTTTGTAGGAATGGCTCTTTCGGTATTAACCGCATGTGGCGGAGGACAGAGTGGGGTGGTAGGCGATAATCAGTTCGCTGTAGAGACCCTGAATTCAACTGTTAGTCATCAAACTAAGCAGTATCCTGCTTCAATAAGAGGCTTTCAGGATATTGAAATTCGTCCTCAAGTGTCGGGCTTTATTGTAAAATTGTGTGTGGATGAAGGAGCTTTTGTTCGTAAAGGACAAGCATTGTTTCAAATAGACCCTACACAATATAAAGCTGCATACGACCAAGCTAAAGCTGCTGTAGAGTCTGCAAAAGCCAATTTGAAAACAATAACAGAAACAGAAGCTAATAAGAAGATGCTTCATGAACAACAAATTATCAGTGATTTTGAATATCAGACTGCTCAAAATAATTTATTGTCGGCTAAAGCGACATTGGCACAAGCAGAGGCAAATCTTACAGCTGCTAAGCAGAATTTGGGCTTTTGTACTGTAACAAGTCCATCTGATGGTGTTGTAGGAACATTCCCATATCGAATAGGCGCATTGGTAAGTCCTTCGGTTGCAGAACCGTTGACTACAGTATCTCAAATAAACGATATATATGCTTATTTCTCATTGACAGAAAAAGATTTACTAGAACTTACTCGTGCTGGAGGAACGTTGGAAGAACAAGTTGGAAAGATGCCTGCTGTGAAATTGCAACTTTCGGATGGATCAATGTATGAAGAGAGTGGAAAAATTGATGCCGTTAGCGGTGTTATCGAACAGACAACAGGTTCTGTTTCCATGCGTGCAATATTCCCAAATGCGAAAAATATTTTACGAAGCGGAGGATCGGCAAATGTCGTTTTCCCGTATGTGATTGAAAATATTCTTTTAGTTCCGCAATCGGCAACTGTAGATATCCAAGATAAGAAGTTTGTATATGTGTTACAGGCAGATAGTACTGTTAAATATACAGAAATCAAGATATCGAATTTGAACGACGGAAAGAATTACATTGTGCTTGACGGATTGAAATCGGGTGATAAGATTGCAGTAGAAGGCGTAACTCGTTTGAGTGATGGCATGAAGATTACTCCGATTTCGCAAGCTCAGAAAGAAGCTAAATTTCAACAAGCTTTGAAAGATCAGCGAGAAGGGAATTTAGCTACAGCATTTAATTAATCAGCGTATCGATATATAATTTAAGGTATATATTAATTAAGGTATAGAATGAAACTAGATAAATTTATTAACCGTCCGGTATTATCAACCGTAATCTCCATCTTGTTGGTAATCTTGGGTCTTATCGGTTTGGCTACTCTGCCAATCACCCAGTATCCGGACATCGCGCCTCCTACCGTTTCGGTGAGTGCGACCTATACAGGTGCCAATGCGCAGGCTGTGTTGAACTCCGTCATCTCTCCGCTTGAGGACCAGATCAACGGTGTGGAAAACATGATGTACATGCAGTCTACCGCTACGAACAACGGTTCGGCACGTATCACAGTATATTTCAACCAGGGTACTGACCCGGATATGGCTCAGGTCAATGTGCAGAACCGTGTGACGCAGGCACAGGGTCTGCTGCCGGCCGAAGTAACCCAGGTCGGTGTGACCACCATGAAGCGTCAGACTTCCATGCTGATGATCTTCTCCATCTATGACAAGGAGGACAAATACAACATCGAGTTCCTTGAGAACTACGCCAGCATCAACCTGATTCCTGAAATCAAGCGTGTGAGCGGTGTGGGTGACGCGAACGTGATGGGTACCGACTACTCCATGCGTATCTGGCTGAAGCCGGATGTGATGGCCCAGTACAAGCTGGTGCCGAGTGACATCCGTGCCGCTTTGTCCGAGCAGAATATAGAGGCTGCTCCGGGTCAGTTCGGTGAGCGCGGAAACCAGTCGTTCCAATATACGATCCGTTACAAGGGACGTCTGTCGAGCACCACCGAGTTCAGCGACATCGTCATCAAGGCGCTCCCCGACGGTGAAGTGCTCCGTCTGGGCGACGTGGCCGAAATGGAGCTGGGCCGTCTGACCTATAATTTCAACAACATGGTGAACGGTCACAAGGCGGTGTCCTGTATCATTTACCAGATGGCGGGTACCAACGCGACGGAAACCATCCAGAATCTGGAAAAGGTGCTTGCCGAATATGAGAAGAACCTTCCCGAAGGATTGGGTATCAATATCGCACAGAGTGCCAACGACTTCTTGTTCGCTTCTATCCATGAGGTAATCAAGACTCTGATCGAGGCCTTTATTCTGGTGTTCATCGTGGTGTATATCTTCTTGCAGGATATGCGTTCTACATTGATTCCGGCCATCGCCATTCCGGTGGCGTTGATCGCGACGTTCTTTGCCCTGAAGCTGATCGGCTTCAGTATCAACTTGCTGACCTTGTCCGCGATGGTGCTTGCGATTGCCATAGT
>DXCG01000144.1 GCA_019116145.1 Candidatus Phocaeicola gallistercoris | reverse complement strand
GGGTTAAGTATTTTATCTATCATGCCTTGAAACGAGAGGTTCCGAACGCCCGAAGCTGGAGTGAACTGAGACTGGCCTTACGGAAGTACGGAATTGATACGCAATGGAAGCTAAGTCGCACGACCGGAGAGATGCAAGGTGTCAAGTTCACATGCAACCAACTGACCTTTAGCGGTTCCAAGATTGATCGTCAGTTCAGTTTTTTGAACATTGACCAGGAGCTGAGATATAACGCACTTTCTGCTACCATGAACCAGCGTCAGGTACAGGCAGAAACCATACGCGAGGAACCTCGGCATGAATATCAGCAGGAGAATCATTCCGGCATCAGCCTGGGGCTGTTCACTCCCTCTCCTACGGATTATGATACGGAGGAAGCAATACAGGCCAACCGGCTTAAAAAGAAGAAAAAGAAACCGAAACGCAAGCGAGGTTTCAGTCTATAATCAATTTTTTATTAACCATCAAAATTCAAATTATTATGAACTATTCCGATTTTATTTACGATTTAAATCTCTATTTGTGTGAGAGATTCGGTTACAGAAACTGCTGTTCCGTCATGCATAACGCCAACGGCATTTGTGTTTCTGTCCATGTAGGCGAAGTGGATTTATACATCCGTTTCTGGGAATATAGTTGTGGCGTAGGTCACTACCGCGACTGGAGCATAATCATTGTACGCAGCAACTTCAAACGAAACCAGCAGGAAAACCTGAAAGACCTTGCCCGCTTCTTCAAGGAGTACGCTCCGCGCTATGGTTACAAATACCTTTGCATCGAAGATGACGACTACAAGTATTATCAGACCCTTGGTCTGAAACTTATCCACAAAGGATTTTTCAGACAATATAATTATGGATTGCTGTTGAAGGAGCTGGAGGTGTAATGTAGACTTCTTAATGAAGAGGCTGTTTCAAGGTTCTATTTGAAACAGCCTCTCTATTTTTTATTGTTTTCAGAATGTTCTTACTTCTATATGACCTGAAACTACTATTTATTTCCCATGCCATATTTCCCATATTCACAGCCTTTTACTAAATTCTAACATCATAGAAATTAGGTAGGTACTTATAGCATTTCTTATATTTTCTAATGTCTTCTTCTTTGAGTATCTTCTTTGAGATTAAAAGTGTTTCTTGATCTTCTATATTTAATGCTTGATTTAAAGCCATTGCTTCTCTGTAAGTGAGATTAGGAATCTCTATTTTATAAGGATCTGGTGTCCCTACAAAATCAAATTCTTCGAAATGCAATAACTTTTCATTGAAACTTTCATTCAAAACAACACCTCCGTATGTAAACATTCTGGCTCCTCTATATTCCTCATATGCAATATTAAAGATAGGCTCAAATTTCAACCTATGTTCCAACATCCTATTCCTATCCTTAATAGTATTTATGCAATCGAGTTCTAGCATTCTTCGAATAGTATACGGAGCTTTAGAATCTACGCAGCATTTATCTTCTATATCCCATGGAACAAGCGGCCCAAATACCTCTTTAAGTTCGCTTTTAGTATATTCTTGATTGTCTCCATTCCTCATTTGACGATTGCAGGACATTAAATATATGCTGCCATGTGGAATTCGATTGAAAATAATTTCCAAATCTTCAAATATGTCGCTATTTAAGCATCCATCATAATCAAGCCATATAATACTTGGCTTCGTTAGATCTATTTTACTCAATTCATCAATACTTCTACCAGGGTGGATCTGTATACAAGAATACGGTTTATTGAATTCTAATTTTTCCTTGGGATATCCGTATTCTATACTGAACATTTGGTTGATATGGAGTTCTCGATGAAACATCTTAAAATCTGTAAAAGACAATCCTCCAAAACCAATATATTGATACTCCTGTTGAAATAATGGTATAATGCGAGAGAGCACAGATAGTAACATCCGTCTCTCGACAAATTTGCAGGGTCTTACTTCATAATTTAAAACTGTTGGACTTTTCATACTAGATGTCCTCCATTCGTAAATAATAATCAAATGTTATACTCCCAAGCTCTTTATAACTACTTGCTTCAGCATGATGTTTTGCGTCATTTGCCTTAGACTTATTAACATCATATGCTATTCTTACTGTATTCTTTTTTTGTGCAATAACATCTTCATCAAGCGGAGGAGATATGAAGTTTTTATGCACTAAAGGCTCTCCATTAACAGCGAAAGATCGAGACTTCAACTCAACTGCTGAGGCTCTCTCCGTCGTATCGCATAACATACGACGATAGCTGTTAGCTTGATCTCCCATTAATGATATCTTTTTCAGATAATCCAATATATTAATCATGGCATCTTTCATCCTCGGCAAGATGGCCTTATATATCTCTGAAGTTGTATCAATGCCTTTTTTTGTTGTTGTCAATGGGAGATTCATGGTCTCTTGGGAATCCAAATATAGGATACCTCTAAACATCACATGATTTACGTGCCATTTAGGAATCGAAGAAAGTCCCCAGCCCGTCATTGTTGTTTCATCTGCCTCTACAACAAGCCGATCATTGCAGTATATATACCATCCAGATTTTTTAGGCTCGCCTATTTCTCCCAAACCTGCAACGATTTTATATTTAACATCTCTTACTTCGCCTTCATCGTAATAAGGCATACATTCATCAGATATTAATAACTCAACCTTTTTACCTTCTAAAGCTGTGCCATTTAAATATATTTGGAGTCCACGCAAAAGGCTGAAATTTAATAAACGCTGAATATCCTCCGCCAACTCACTAATAAAGCGAGTGTCAGAGAAAAGGTCTTGAACTTCGGGGTTCAGGCTTGTCACCTTGATCAAGGTTCCATCGTTCTGTAAAGCGCCGCCCCTATCAAGCTCGTGATAATTGAAACTCCAATCATCGATCATGGTTGGCGTATCTTCACCAGGCAATGTCACAGTCTTTGTTTTCTTTTCCCATTCTTCAACATTTACATCTACTAAAAAATGATCAGAACCACATAACGACTCAACAGAGAAGTGCTTACCTATTTTAAATAGAGAACGTTTCATGCCGATTCCAAATCGGCCTACTGTATTATTTCGCATTTTGGGGGCGTCCTCTGGCCGACCAAATCTAAAAGCATACTTTTTAGCTGTCTCAAGAGAAAAACCTCCACAGTTATCCTCTATGGAAAACTCCTTATCATTTATTGTTAACTTAATCCACAATCCATCGTATATCGCGGAATTAATCCGATTTGCACCATCAATCGAATTATCCAATAAATCAACAATGGCATCTTCGATGGATATATCCCGAGTTATCATCTCAATAAAGAATTTTTTCGTTGGATTCCCTTCTATTACATTGGTATTCATAATATTATTATTTTTTATGATAATACTTGATCTAGTGCATTTATGTAGATAGGCATATTTTCATGTTCGATTCCAAATTGTTTCTCAATCATAAACTTTACAATCATTTCGCCATCAATCAGAATTATAGGCACTGCCCCATGTTTAATAGAGCAGCCCATTGCATCTTTAGTAAACGACGATGTAGTGAAGAATATTCCTTGTTCATACTCCCCTTGAATGGCGCCTCTAAACGCATCTATTTCTTTTCTCCCAACAGAGCCAACATTCCATCTTTTACATTGGAACGCTACACTCATATGCGCCAACCCTATTTTTAATTTGCCAAATCCATCAATACCTCCATCCTTACTCTTTTGAGTAACTGATAAATCTGAGAAACCATAGACGTCCAAAAGATTCATGCAGAACTTCTCAAATTCGTATGGATTGAGACTCTTCAATTGACGAAGGATCTTTTGCTGGAATGCTTCTACATACTCATGATATAACTCTCGAACAGTCCGTAGAGAAGCCAGCTCCTTTGCAGTATTCTTTACTCGCTCTTTATTTTCCTCATTGACACGGAATTTTCTGCTAGATTCATCGTATATGAAATACTTCTTCGATGATGCAGTTGGAAAATCTATACCTAATGAATGACTTCTAAGTTCACTTCTTAATACAGATACAGGGGCTTGGGCTCGAAATGTATATAAAGATCGTTCAAGAATCTTTGCATAAATTTCTGCTACAGACATAGGTTGGTTGTCAAAAGATAACAACACCTCCTTTGCTGCCTCTAATATGGTATACTTCTTGCTCATAATTTATCTCATAAATATCTCTTGTTTGACCCATTCCAAATCATTTGTAATTGATTGGTCTTGCATCATCTTCATTATGTAATAGAAACCGCCATTGGCATACTCATTTATCAAATCGATTGCTTTTGTTGGTTCTTTCATAATATCAAGAGAACCTGCTTTGGCAATACACATACACAATAATGCTTCAGCATCTTTTTCGCCACCACCATTACACATTGTATTTAAACTGAAAGGACGGTCAGCAATAGGAGACTGCAGAGGTCTACGTTCATTGTGTATAAAACCAACAACCGCAGCCCAAACAAAACATTGCCAATGATAAGAAAACACATTATAGGCACCACCTTGCTTATTTGAAAATTTAAGGATTACATTATCCTTAACATATTGTTCAAATGAAAAT
>DXCG01000143.1 GCA_019116145.1 Candidatus Phocaeicola gallistercoris | reverse complement strand
CGTAGTGTATATTTATTGCCAGTTTATCCTTTTATCGCTTATTTTTTGGCAGAATATATGATTTATTTAGTACGGAATCACAGGCGGGTAATTGTGGCTTTTGGAAATATTATGGGCGGATTGTCGGTTCTGTTGTTTCTGGTATTTGTTGCAGTTCGTTGTGGAATTGTCCCCGACTCCATCTTTTCGGGAAAACATGCAGCCGAGAATGTAGCTTTCATGCATGCATTGGAACAGGTTCCTATCGGTTGGAAATGGATTGTTTTGTTATTGCCTTTGTTGGCTGTAGGATTGTTCTTTATAATAAAGGGTAAGGAAAGAAATACATCTTTACTTTATGGGATGGTTGGAATTGTTTTTACTATATTCTTTGCTTTAGATGGTTTTTACCAGCCTACGGTGTTGAATGTGAAATCGGATAAACCGATTGCTGAACAAATAAAGAAAATTGTTCCACAAGGACAGATATATTCTTATCGGACAGATGTTTATGTTGCAAATCGTACACATCCGTTTACGATTAATTTTTATTTGGGAGACCGTATTGTTCCGTTCGATGTGTTCTTGCCCGATGCCGGATTTCTGGTAGTGGGGCAGTCGGATGTGGAGGCTTTTAAAGAAACTTATCCCACTTATGAGATAAAACATCTATACGACAGCCGTCATCGGAGTTGTGACGATCATAAAATAATACAGTTATATCAGTTTAGGAAAATAGAATAATGAAGCAGGGGCGATTGTATGGTGAAATAATACGCTTTGGAATTGTTGGAGTGGGGGCTACAGTGTTGCATTATGGGATTTATTATTTGTTGCAACAGTCCATCAACGTTAATATAGCCTATACCATAGGTTACATATTGTCTTTTATTGCCAATTTTTATGCGACAGCCTATTTTACTTTTGCATCAGTCCCTTCGTGGAAGAAATTGTTTGGAATGGGAGCTGCACATGGTATTAATTATTTACTTCATATCGTGCTGCTGAATATTTTTCTTTATATAGGTATTGCAAAAGAATGGGCGCCTTTGCCTGTATTTGTTATAGTAATACCGGTAAATTTTGTATTGGTAAGATTTGTATTTAAACATAAAAAGTAATGCTATGAAGCTTGTAATAGTAGTTCCTTGCTACAATGAAGAGGAAGTTTTACCTGAAACTACTGCTCAACTTTCTCGTGTACTTGATGGATTACGGGGGAAAAAGGCTATTGATCAGGGAATAATATTGTATGTTGATGATGGAAGTAAAGACACGACATGGCGTTTGGTTCAAAAATATGCTACAGAAAATCCATATGTGAAGGGTTTGAAATTGGCTCACAACGTGGGGCATCAACAAGCGCTTTGGGCAGGATTGGAATGGGCTTCACAACGTGCCGATGCTGCTGTTTCCATAGATGCCGACTTGCAAGATGATGTAGATGCGATAGGAACGATGGTAGATTATTATAATAGAGGTGTAGACATCGTATATGGTGTGCGTCGGGAACGGAAGGTTGATACATTTTTTAAAAAAGGTACAGCTTTGGCTTTTTATCGTTTGATGCGCAATTTAGGCGGAGAAATAGTTTACAATCATGCCGATTTTCGTTTAATGAGCCGTCGTACACTTCTGGCTTTAATGGCTTTTCCTGAGCGTAATTTGTTTTTGAGAGGCATAGTTGCATCAATGGGTTATCCGTCGGCTGTAGTATATTACGACCGTAAAGAACGATTTGCAGGCGAGTCGAAATATCCATTGAAGAAAATGATCAGTTTCGCACTCGATGGTATAACGTCTTTTTCCGTGCGCCCATTACGTTATATTACTTATTTGGGATTGTTTTTCATGTTGATAGCAGTCTTTGCTATTTTTTATGGACTTTTTTCGTATGTGGAGGGGAGTGCATTGCCGGGATGGACTTCTTTGTTGGTTTCAATGTGGTTTATAGGTGGAGCTATTTTACTTGCTTGTGGTATTATAGGCGAATATGTAGGGAAAATATATAAGGAAGTAAAACAACGACCTCGTTATTTTATTGAAAATGAGACTGATTAAAAAAATAAATTCATATATTTGCTGAAAATCGGTAAAAACTTAAATCCTAAAAGAATACAAATGAAAAACTTTAAATTGTGTGTAGTCCTTTATGGGCTGTTATGTTTGTGCTCTTGTGGAAATCAAACACAAACAAACGATGCAGAGATGGATCGCTTCATCTCTGATCTAATGGCGAAGATGACAATCAAGGAGAAATTGGGGCAACTGAACATCCCTACAGGGGGTGATATGGTTACAGGGCAAGTCATGAGTAATGATCTTGAAAAGATGATCAGAAATCAAGAAATTGCCGGCTTCTTTAATGTAAAAGGTCTTGATAAAATAAAAAAATTACAGCAGATTGCTGTAGAAGAAACTGAGTTGAAAATTCCATTGATTGTTGGTGCCGATATCATTCATGGCTATGAAACGATATTTCCTATTCCATTGGCTCTTTCTTGTAGTTGGGATACTTTGGCTGTAGAACAAATGGCGCGTGTGGCGGCACGTGAGGCAAGTGCATCGGGAATCAATTGGACTTATAGCCCGATGGTGGACATCTGTCGGGATGCACGGTGGGGACGAATTGCTGAAGGAAATGGGGAAGACCCTTATTTAGGTTCGTTGTTTGCAAAGGCTTATGTTCGTGGTTATCAGGGAGATGACATGAAACAAAACGATGAGATTCTCGCTTGTGTTAAACACTTTGCTCTTTATGGAGCTTCGGAAGCTGGTCGTGATTATAATACGGTAGATATGAGTCGAGTACGTATGTACAATGAATATCTTGCTCCTTATAAAGCTGCTGTTGAAGCTGGAGTTGGAAGTGTAATGAGTGCTTTCAATTTGGTTGATGGAATCCCTGCCACAGCCAATAAATGGTTATTAACAGATTTGCTCCGTGAGCAGTGGGGATTTAATGGATTTGTTGTAACCGATTACAATTCTATTAATGAGATGAATACACATGGTATTGCTCCATTGAAAGAAGCAGCTGTACAAACTCTTGACGCTGGTACGGATATGGATATGGTTTCAAATGGCTTTAATACATTAGAGGAGTCGTTGAGAGAAGGAAAAATATCGGAAGAGCAAATAGACATGGCATGTCGTCGGGTATTGGAAGCGAAATATAAGATGGGACTGTTTGAGAATCCTTACAAATATTGTGATGAAAAACGGGCAGAGACCGATGTCTTTACTCCTGAAAACAGAGAGACGGCTCGCGAAATAGCAACTAAAACATTTGTATTGTTAAAGAACGATCAGAATATACTTCCGTTAAAAAAGCATGGAAAAATAGCATTAATAGGTCCGATGGCCAATGCCGGAAATAATATGTGTGGTATGTGGTCGATGACTTGCAGACCGGAAAAACATGCATCTTTATTAGAAGGATTCAGAAAGGCAATAGGCGATGAAGGTGAAATCCTTTACGCAAAAGGATGTAACATTTACGACGATCCGGTGGCAGAAAAGAATGCTTCTGGTATTCGTCCGATAGAACATGGCGATAGTAAGCAATTATTGGCAGAAGCTTTGCAAGTCGCTTCTCGTGCTGATATTATCGTTGCCGCATTAGGAGAATGTGCCGATATGAGCGGAGAATCTGCATCGCGTACAAATCTTGAAATGACAGAGCCGCAACATTTGTTGATGGAGTCTTTACTTGCTACTGGCAAACCTGTAGTTTTATTGTTATTTACGGGTAGACCGATGGTTCTCTCTTGGGAACAGGAACATGTACCAGCTATTTTAAATGTATGGTTTGGGGGAAGTGAGGCTGCCGATGCAATTGCGGATGTGGTATTGGGAAAAGTTTCTCCTTCAGGACGATTGACTACAACTTTCCCGCGGAATGTAGGTCAAATACCTTTATATTATAATCATTTGAATACATCACGTCCCGATGGAGACAGTCAGGTTTTTAATCGTTACCAAAGTAATTATCTTGATGTTCCCAATACACCGCTTTATCCGTTTGGTTATGGATTAAGTTATACGACATTCGAATACGGGAAGCTTTCTCTAAGCGCAGAGAAACTGTCTAAAGGTGGCTCTATTGAAGCTAAGATAACAGTTACCAATAAAGGTGATTACGATGCTTATGAAGTTGTCCAGTTATATTTGAGAGATATTTATGCAAAGATTTCCCGTCCTGTTAAGGAATTGAAGAAATTTGAACGTGTTTTCTTGAAAAAAGGAGAAAGTAAAGAAATAACATTTGTATTGACAGACGATGATTTGAAATATTACGATTCATCACTTCAGTATGGATACGATCCTGGAGAATTTGATATTATGGTAGGTCCCAATAGTGCCAATGTTCAGACATTAAGATTTACTGCGGAATAAATTAAATAATGTAAACAAGGAAGTGTATGGTTTCAAGGAGAAATTTTTTAAAACAATCTATTTCTGCAATGGCTGCAGGAGTGATTATGCCTACGGTTTTAACAGAAAATAGATTGTTTGCTTCCAATGTGGGAGCAAACGATCGGATTAATGTTGGTTTAATAGGGTGTAAGAGTATGGGATGGTCAGATTTATCTGATTTCTTTCTTCATCCAGAGGTCGATTGTGTCGCGTTGTGCGATATAGATCAAAATATTTTAGCTCAAAGAGCTTCTGAGGTAGAGAAGATAAGAGGTAAACGGCCGGAACTATATGGCGATTACCGGAAACTCTTAGAACGGGCAGATATTGATGCCGTAATTATTGGGACTCCCGACCATTGGCATTGTTTGCAAATGGTCGATGCTTGTGAAGCGGGAAAAGATGTCTATGTAGAAAAGCCTATTGCCAATTCGATTGCCGAGTGTGATGCCATGGTAGCAGCCGCGCATAAATATGGACGCGTGGTGCAAGTAGGGCAGCAGCAACGCAGTGGAAATCATTGGCATGAGATGAAGAAATACATTGATATGGGTAAACTGGGAAAGATAAGTCGTGTTAATGTGTGGGCAAACTTTAATTATGCCGTTATTCGTGGACCGATTCCTAATACTTCTGTTCCCGATGGAATAGATTTTGATATGTGGCTTGGTCCTGCTCCGGAACGACCTTTTAATGAAAAACGTTTCCATGGTTCTTGGAGAATGTTTTGGGATTATGGAGGAGGCTTGTTGACAGATTGGGGAGTGCATTTGCTTGATATGGCGCTTTGGGGGATGAATGTAAAAGGAATGCCTAAGCGTGTTGTTGGTGTAGGAGGTAATTGGGCTTATCCAAATAATTGTGCGGAAACATTCGATACATTGTCGGTTATATATGAATTTGATGATTTCATTATCCAATGGAGTAATGTGGCCGGGACAGAAACTGGACCTTATGGTAGAAATTATGGGCTTGAGTTTAAAGGAACCAATGGAACCTTAGTTGCCAATCGTGAAAGTTGGGAAGTATATCCGGAGCAAAATCGGATAGAATATGTGAAGAGTATGCCTAATTATAAGGACCATAGAGATCACGTGACAAATTTTTTGACGTGTATGAAGACACGTAACATGAATACAGCATGTACAATCGATAATGGGAGCCTGTGTGCAAAGTATGCCCACTTGGGGAATATTTCTGCTCGTGTAGGAACGGAATTGGTTTATGACGATCAGAAAAAGAAGTTTAATAATAAGCGTGCGAATCTGTTGATAGAACCGGAATATCGGAAACCTTGGAAATTCCCGAAATTGTGATGAAAAAGTTATGTAAATAATTTCAGGAAATAAAAAAACGCCTTCAAAGAAATTTTTCTTATGAAGGCGTTTTTTATGATTAATGTTCGTTTATTCTTTTTTATTTGCACGTTTGCGTTCAGTCTCATCTAAGATGATTTTACGCATGCGCATGCTCTTTGGGGTAACTTCTACATATTCGTCTTCCTTTATGTATTCGAGTGCTTCTTCCAAAGAAAATACGATTGGTGGAATGATTCGTGCTTTATCGTCCGAACCGGAAGCACGCATATTTGTCAGTTTCTTCGATTTAGTTACGTTGATTACCAAGTCGTTTTCGTGCACATGCTCGCCTACAACTTGCCCGGCATAAACTTCCTCTTGCGGGTAAATGAAGAAACGACCGCGGTCTTGTAGCTTATCGATGGCGTATGCGAAAGCTGTTCCACTTTCCATTGCAATCATCGAACCGTTGGTACGACGTGGTATTTCCCCTTTGTACGGCTGGTATTCTTTAAAACGGTGTGCCATGATAGCTTCTCCCTGTGAAGCTGTCAGTACATTGGTACGTAATCCGATGATACCTCTTGACGGGATGTTGAATTCTATGTTTACCCGATCTCCTTGAGTTTCCATGGAAACCATTTCACCTTTACGTCGGGTTACCATGTCAATCATCTTGCTTGAAAATTCTTCAGGAACACTGATTGTCAATTCTTCAATCGGTTCACATTTTGTTCCGTCTATTTCTTTGTAAATAACTTGTGGCTGACCTACTTGAAGCTCGTATCCTTCACGGCGCATTGTCTCAATCAAAACCGATAAATGCAGTACACCGCGACCGGAAACAATCCATTTCCCGTCTTCATTCTCTGTCTTACGCACACGGAGAGCTAGGTTTTTGTCGAGTTCTTTCATCAGGCGGTCATGGATATGTCGTGATGTTACATATTTTCCTTCTTTGCCGAAGAATGGAGAATCGTTGATTGTAAACAACATGCTCATAGTCGGTTCGTCGATGGCAATAGGTGGAAGTGCTTCTGGATTTTCGAAATCACAAATAGTATCACCGATTTCAAATCCTTCTATGCCGATAACGGCGCATATATCGCCCGATGATACAGATTGTACTTTCTTGCGTCCCAATCCTTCGAATGTGTGAACTTCTTTAATTTTCGATTTAACCATTCGTCCATCGCGCTTGGCAAGTGTGATATTCATTCCTTCATTGATAGTTCCACGGTGAACACGTCCTACAGCAATACGACCCGTGTACGAAGAATAATCGAGTGAAGTAATTAGCATTTGTGGTGTACCCTCCATTTGTTTTGGAGCAGGAATGTATTTCACAATGGCATCAAGCAGAGGTTCGATAGTGCCGGTTGGTGTTTTCCAGTCTTCGCCCATCCAATTGTTTTTAGCCGATCCATATAAAACAGGGAAATCAAGTTGGTCTTCTGTTGCATTAAGACTGAACATTAAGTCGAATACCATTTCATATACCTCTTCAGGACGGCAATTGGGTTTGTCTACTTTATTGACAACTACAATAGGTTTCAGTCCAATTTGTAATGCTTTTTGTAAAACAAAACGTGTTTGTGGCATGGGACCTTCAAAAGCGTCGACCAGTAAGATACAGCCGTCTGCCATGTTTAATACACGTTCTACTTCACCACCAAAGTCGGCATGTCCCGGGGTGTCGATGATATTAATTTTCGTACTTTTGTAATTGATTGAAACATTTTTTGAAAGAATAGTAATACCTCTTTCGCGTTCCAAATCGTTGTTATCCAAAACCAGTTCACCATTTGTCTGGTCATTGCGGAATAGATGTCCCGCCAGCATCATTTTATCAACCAACGTTGTTTTACCATGGTCAACGTGGGCAATGATGGCAATGTTCCTAATATCTTGCATACTATATACCTATATTTGCGGGCAAAGTTACGACTTTTTTCTGAAAAAGTCTTGTTGTTTAAAAGATTATACTTACCTTTGCGACCAAAATTCGAGGTTTATAAACAATTTAAAGTCAAAATTATGTATTTAGACGCAGCGAAAAAACGAGAAATCTTTGAAAAATACGGAAAGTCTAACACTGATACTGGCTCACCAGAAGCGCAGATAGCATTGTTCTCATACCGTATTTCTCACCTGACTGAGCATCTGAAGCTCAACAGAAAAGATTATAGTACAGAAAGAGCTTTAACAATGTTGGTTGGAAAACGTCGTTCTTTATTAGATTATTTAAAACGTCGTGATATTGAGCGTTATCGTAACATTGTAAAAGAACTTGGTTTGCGTAAGTAATTTGTGCTTACCGGGAAAAACAGCATCGTTTCCTTTTTCTTTTTTAAGGGAACGATGCTGTTTTTTATTATGATATGTGCGGATAGTTCAGATTGGCGTCTGTTATTTTTTCTAAAACCTCATGCAGGAATTTTGCAGCTTCCCAACGTGCCATAGGAAGGTTCATCATGAGATAATTACCACAATCTTTCGGACTTGCTCCCGGTATTTCTCCTTCGTATGCAGTTATAAATTGAAAAGTTTCTATCATTAGTGGAAGGATTTCGCGTGAAGATAAATCTCCTTTCACTACTAAATAATTACCGGTGAGGCATCCCATCGGTCCCCAATAAATAATTTTTTCTGCCCATATAGGGTGATTCCTTAAAAAAGTGGCTGCCAGATGTTCTATTGTATGTATGGCAGAAGGGGTAAGGCAAGGCTCGCGGTTAGGTTCTTTCATCCGGATATCGAATGTTGTTACAATTTCATCTCCTACTTTATCTTGGCGAGAAACATAAATGCCTCGTAGCAGGTGGATATGATCGACAGTAAAACTGGGTATTTTTTTCATGAGAAATTTTAATTTTGTTTTATAATTTTGTTGGTAATGTCTTCAGGAATAATTGGATGACATTGAATGAACGAGAAGCCATCTCTCCCCAAAAATTTTGATATTGTTCGAAATGTTTTTCTGCTCCCGGGGTATCGCTGATAATACGGAAGCTGAGGAATGGTACATGGTAAACGTAACAAGTTTGTGCAATGGCTGCCGATTCCATGTCAACAGCAAGACCATCGGGGAATAAGGCTTTGATGTTTTTCAAATCTTGTTTGCTTGTGATAAATTTATCTCCGCTACAAATAAGTCCGCCATGTATGGCTGTTTCGGTATCGAGCGAAGTTGCATAATGAAACAGTTGTGGGTTCCCTTCATAAAAAGTCGGGAATCCTTGTACTTGTCCGTACATGTTTCCTTCTCCGCACCATACATCGTGGTAAACAATTCGTTGACCGACTATTACATCCATGACATTTAAATTATAATCTATTCCGCCAGCTACTCCGGAGCTGATAATGCAGTCGGGATGAAAATTGTAGATTAATTCTATGGATCCGATAGTGGCATTTACTTTACCTATACCACATTGGGTGAGAATAATGGTATTTTTACAAATATTTCCTACAATATAGGTAAAAAGTCCTTTCGTTTCTTGCTTTTTATTCTCTAATAGATTTGCCAATAACTTCTGTTCGGAAGACATGGCTGTGATAATTCCTATTTTCATGTGTAAAAAAAGATTTTGGGAACAAAGTTACTATTTTTCATGGAGTATTGTGTTATCTTTGTCTGCAGAATAATAGAATGTAAATAGTTTATGAAAGAGCAGTTTAAAAGATTACTTCCTGATGTCGCAGCAATTTTGTTTTTCATAGTCATTGCTTTTGCCTATTTCTATCCGGCTGTCAGTGAAGGACGTATTTTGGCACAGCACGATGCTGTTGCAGGTATAGGTGCCGGGAGGGAACATCAAGAGTATTATCAGGAACATGGGAAAGCAACTCGTTGGACGAATGCATTGTTTAGTGGAATGCCAACCTATCAGTTGGCTCCGGGTTACGATTCAGGTAGAACTTTAAATTATGTGCAAAATGTATATAGGCTGTTTTTACCTACTTATGTATGGTATGTTTTTGTCATGTTATTGGGCTTTTATATATTACTCCGTGCTTTCAATTTTAAAGTTTGGCTATCGGTCTTGGGTGCCATTATATGGGCTTTTTCATCGTATTTCTTTATCATTATAGCAGCAGGACATATATGGAAATTTGTAACTTTGGCTTATATTCCTCCAACGATAGCCGGCATGGTGTTGGTTTACCGAGGGAGATATTGGCTGGGAGGCTTGCTTACTGCGTTGTTTGTGGCATTGCAGATTGTCTCTAACCATTTTCAGATGAGCTATTATTTCTTGTTTGTCATGTTGTTTATAGCCATTGCTTATGGAGTGTCTTTATGGAAAGGAAAACAATTTATCCGATTTTTAAAGGGGACAGGGGTATTGATTGTTGCAGGATTATTGGGTGTTTGTATTAATTTGTCTAATTTATATCATACCTATCAGTATACGCAAGAAAGTATGCGTGGAAAAAGTGAACTAGTAAAAGCACATACAGTCAATCAGACAAATAGTGGATTGGAGCGAGATTACATAACACAATGGAGTTATGGGATAGGAGAAACTTTTTCCTTGTTGGTGCCAAATGTTAAGGGAGGTGCTTCTGTTCCGTTGTCTCAAAATGAGATAGCAATGAAAAAGGCAAACCCGATGTATGGAGGATTGTATGGTCAGTTAGGGCAATATTGGGGTGAGCAACCCGGAACATCAGGTCCTGTATATGTGGGTGCCTTTGTTATGTTTTTGTTTGTATTAGGTTGTTTTATTGTAAAGGGACCTATGAAATGGGCATTACTTGCAGGCACGGTGTTCTCTATTTTATTGTCATGGGGAAAAAATTTCATGGGGTTGACCGATTTCTTTATCGATTATGTTCCTATGTATAATAAGTTCAGGGCAGTATCGTCTATTCTTGTAATCGCCGAATTTACAATACCTTTATTGGCAATAATGGCTCTGAAAGAGATTGTTGAACATCCTTCTGTACTGAAAGAGAAAGCTAAATGTTTTTATACAAGTTTAGGTTTGACTGGTGGCCTCTCGTTTTTATTTGCCATCGCTCCTCGTGTGTTCTTTCCTTCATATATATCATCGATGGAGATGAGTGCTTTGCAGCAGGCAATTCCGGCAGAGGAGTTAGCGTCTATTTTAGCGAATCTTGAAGAGATGCGTGTTGCTATTTTTACTTCAGATGCATGGCGTAGCCTTTTTGTTATTGTTATTGGTGTGGCATTGTTGCTGATGTATGTACGTGGAAAATTGAAAGCTGTACCTTTGGTTGTTTCGCTGATTGTTCTTTGCTTGCTTGATATGTGGACTGTAGATAAACGGTATTTGTACGATCCTCAGTTTGTAGCCAAGGGGACAGAGATGAAACCTTTCCTGCAACCATCGGAAACAGATAAGAAAATATTGGAAGATAAAACATTATATTATAGAGTTTTAAATCTTTCAACCAATACATTTAACGAGAATGAGACTTCCTATTGGCATAAAAGTATCGGGGGATATCATGCTGCGAAATTACGTCGTTATCAGGAAATGATAGAAGAACATATTCAAAAAGAGATGGGTGGTTTATTTCAAGACCTTCCTTCTGTAGGGGGAGATATGACTCAATTCGATTCAAATAAAATTAAGGTTTTGAATATGTTGAATACGCGGTATTTTATTTTCCCGTTGCAAGGAGGGGGTACGATGCCTGTTCTTAACCCATATGCGTTTGGAAATGCATGGTTTGTCGATAAAGTGACTTATGTTGACAATGCAAATGAAGAAATAGAAGCTATTCATCAGATTGATTTGAAGAAAGAAGCCGTTGTAGATAAACGTTTTGAAAGTGAGATAAAAGTAAAAGATGCTTTTGCAGATACATTGCGTTCTGTTACATTGAAGAGCTATGAACCTAATGAATTGGTTTATGAGGTAAATTCATTGAAAGGTGGAGTTGTAGTCTTTTCCGATATTTATTATCCGGGATGGAAGTCGTTTGTCGATGGAAAAGAAGTTCCACATGGACGCGCGGACTATATTCTTCGTGCAATGAATATTCCTGCGGGAAAACATGAAATCCGTTTTTTGTTCGATCCTAAATCGGTACATGTTACGGAGACAATTGCTTTTTGTGCCATGGGCATATTATTATTGGGGGCAATATGCATGTGTGTCGTTGGGTTACGTCGTTTTCAGAAGAATAAATTGTCTCGTTAGTGTTGATAAAATCTTTTGAAGAATAACAAATACCTGTACATGTTTTTAGGGACATGTGCAGGTATTTTCTTATTTTATCGTTTAATTATAGCGCGAATAACAAAGCCTAAATGAAAGAAAACGGTATGCACATATCCATAATGTTTGCACATGATGTAAAAACGTTCTTTTAATGAAGCACGATGATTTCGAGTGGTCATGCCTTCATTTAGATAATCGATAAGCGTTAAATGTGTATTATGTAATATTCTGCTTTGTTTCATGATGCGTATACACCAATCGAAATCGGCAGAGAACCGGTAGCGTGTGTCGTAAAGAACAGCCCGGTCACGGCGGGCAAAGAAAGCTTGATGACATACCAACATTCCCTTTTGAAAGCTTTTCCATGTAAGCTGTTCGGGTGCAGACAAACGTCGCATGCGTAAAAAGTGTCCTTCATGATCTACTATTGCCGTTTCTCCGTAAATGACATCCGGTAATTTTTCCATTCCGCCCAATGAGTGTACGATGAGTTGCAATGTATCGTCTTCGTGTAACTCATCACCCGCATTTAAGAAACATAAGTAATCTCCTGTTGCAAGTGCAATGCCTTTGTTCATTGCATCGTATAGTCCGTTATCTGCTTCGCTTACAATCGTATGGATATGTTCTTTATATCGGTCGACAATATTCATTGTCTGGTCGGTCGAATTCCCATCAACAAGGATGTATTCTACTTCTTTGTATGTTTGAGTAATAACACTTTGTATGGTATCTTCCAATACGCTTTCAGCGTTGTAAGTAACAGTGATAATGGAAAATTTAGGATGTAAATGAGGGGTATTATGCATTTTCGCCTGTTATCTGATTATAGATCCGAATATATTTCATAGCAATGATATGCTCCGAATAAGTTGTCACGGCTTTTCTTCTGGCCTCTTCACTTAAGTTGTTATAATTACCATCATTTAAAGACCAATAGATTCCGTTGGCAAGGTCTTCCGCCGATTTGTATTGGGCTACGTACCCATTGTGAAGATGATCAATCATTTCCGGTATTCCGCCTATGTTAAATCCCACACATGGGATGCCACAAGCCATGGCTTCCATGATGGTATTAGGCAGATTTTCCTGTAATGATGGCGTAACAAACAAATCGCTTGCGTTGTAAATATTGACAATTTCTCTTTCATTGTGAACATAATTCAGACAATAAAAAGGGAAAGGGAATAAGTTGGTGTATTGTTCTGCTTCTTTTCCCATAACAAGTATCCCCAATGATTGGCAGAATTCAGGATATTGCTGTTGCAGAATCCGGCAAGCTTCGATTAAGTAATGGATTCCTTTTTTAGGATTGCTGATTTTCATGGAGCTGAAAAGCAATAGTTTTTTATCCTCGGGTAAATTCAGTTTTTTACGTATTTGTGTTTTATCCAGCGGATGAAATAAGTTTGTATTGATGGGATTGGGAATATTTGTTACAGAATGTTCAAGTGTCAAGATGCTTTTTTGGGCTAAACCTTCTAACCATTTACTACAAGCTATGAATGTGATATTGGCATTTTTGTATAGCAGTTGTTTCTTCCGGAATATTTGATATGAAAGGTCATGTTTACTGCTATTGGCCAATAACTGGCAGTCATGGCATTGAGTCTGGTAGTTTGTGCATGTATCGGCGTGATGGCAAATTCCGGTTACAGGCCACATGTCGTGCATGGTCCATACAATAGGTTTTTGCGAATCGATGATACGTTGTATGTTTTTTAAAGAAAGCATGCCCTGATTTATCCAGTGTAAATGAACGACATCTGCCTGTCTAAACTCTGGCAATGTAGTAATATCTGTTCCTGTATTTGCAATGTCTACAGCAAAAAGGTTGTGTTTGTTAAATCGGTTTGTTTTCCAGATGATGAAACGTTCCCATACAAATTTCCAGATGTGCAGCCATGATTTTCGTAAAGCCACAACTGTTACTTGATTGGTTTGTTTGTCGCGGACTAACATTTTTGCTTTTATGCCATTATTTTTAAGAGCTTCCATAAGTCGGTTTGCAGCAATGGCAGCCCCTCCAATCCGTTCGGATGTATTGATGATAAGTACTCGCATTGTAGAGTTTGATTTTTTCGCAAAGTTAATTTTTTTATTTTTATAGTTTGTTGTAAAATGATATTTTAGAATAAATTACTTTCTTTGCATTGTTTGATAGTTGTATAATGGAAGGAAAAATTAAGTTTGTTCCGGCAGGAGGTCTTGCCAACCGGATGAGGGCGATGGCTTCTATGGTCGCTTTGGCTGGGGAAGTACAAAAAGAATTGGAAGTGGTGTGGTTTAGAGATTGGGCATTGCATGCTCCGTTTAAGGGGTTATTCGAGCCTTGTGTAATACCATTTGTACAGATAAAAGAAGCTCGTTTGATGGATTTGTTTCTTTCCGACAGACCCCGGAAGAGGAATTTTTGGTTCCCAAAGTATTATCAACAATGGTATTTCCGGCATTGCTTGTATGAACATCAGATAGATGCATTGCGAAAAGGAAATTTCGATTTTGTGAAGTGGGCAAGTACTTCAAAGCGTGTTTATATGGCGTCTTATCTTCCTTTTTATCCATATCCGCAGTCTTTAATGCACAATTTGTTTCGTCCTGTTCCGGAAATCCTTCAAGAAATAAGTAGACGATGTGCCGAGTTTGCTTCATATACGGTTGGAGTCCATGTACGGCGTACAGATAATGTCCTGTCAATTGCACAAAGTCCTCTTCAGCTTTTTTATAAAAGCCTTGATAAAGAGCTGGAAACGCACTCGGAAATGCGGATATATTTGGCAACCGATTCTGAGGAAGTAAAGTCACAGATGCGTAATAGGTATGGAGAATTGCTTATTTGTACAGATCGTCAAGCCAATCGGAATACATTGTCTGGCATCCGCGATGGGATTGCAGATATGTATACATTATCGCATACGCAGAAGATATATGGTTCTTATTACAGTTCTTTTTCCGAGTTGGCTGCAGAACTTGGAAATATTCCATTGGAGGTTATGAGAAAGGAATAAACGTTATGCCTTGAAATCACCTTTGAGTATTCTTTTAATACGGCGTATTGCTTTTGCCCGGAGGTTGTTTGTATGGTGATAATATTTCTCAAAAATTTTTCTGGCTTGTTTATTTTCCTCAATAGGAGAAATAGGAACGACAGGAAGAGGTTGCATCCACATATTGGCAGAATAGAGTCCTCCTCCACCACAATTTGTACCACTTCCGTCAAATCCGGTATTTTGGACAAGCGATTTCCCTACATTGAGCGACAAAATGTTGTTGAGAAACAGACTGGCATTCCATCGTATTGCCCACGAATTATTTTTTCCTGCAATTTGTCTTCTAAGCATACGTGTAAATGGATAGTTGCCGTTAAAATCGAAAGTGCGGGTTAGTTTTTGTCGTTTTAATTGTTCAAGCAATTCTTTTCCATCAGGATTGAAGAATTTCCATGCACGATCCCATGTTGCCCATCCCCAACTTCCTGTCCATTTTATAAGAAATGTATCTGGCAGAGATGTGTTTTGCGTGAAATCGTAGGCTTGTATATGTCCTATTTGTTGCTCATTTTTATAACATTCTAACGCCTCATTCATGAAACGGAGAAAATAAGGAGATATAAGTAAATCGTCTTCTATGACTATAACACGACCAAAGCGGTTTACTTGAGTCGTTACTCCGTCTATGATGTTATGGGCAAGTCCCCAGTTTTTATTTCGTTCGATGATCGTAATTTCTTTAAATCCGGATATAGAATGAATGAGTTGGCGTACTTTTCTTACAGCAGTTTCATCGTTATTGTCTTTCCATGAATCGCTATAAACAAAAAGATGGCTTTGATTGGCTTCTTCGTTATTTCGTAGCGATGCAATCACACGTTGTGTATGTTCCGGGCGGTTATACACAAATAATAGAATGGGGGCGTAGTTTGTCATGGTTAAAGGAAGTTAGGATAATCTTTTATGGTTTGTTTGCGGATGGAATAGACGGTGATGCTTTGTTTGAGAAGCGATCCGGATATTTTTATATACTGCCACATTTCCCGGATTTTCCCTTTTAAAGCAGACCGTATAGCCTTTTTCAATCCGGCTAAAACACTATATGCAAAAGCATGAATATATGGATAATTGATATTGGCATATTCAGATAGAAGATATACATATTCGGTGCGAAAGAATAAATCCCGGCTTCCCGGTCTGTGTTCTCTATCATGAAATCCGAAGACCGTGGGAATATACCCGATATGGTAATGATGAAAAAACAGCCGGTTGACAAAATCTCTGTCTTCTCCATAATGTTGGAATAAGGGAGAGAAGCCTCCAATGGTCTGTAAAACAGAGATTGGAATAAACCAAAAAGCAGCATTGATAAAATGGGCCTCTATGCACGATGAGTGATGAGGCAATTGTGATATGTCTTTTATTCCGGTATATGCAGCAAATCCATGGTCGAGTTTTGTTCCTTTTCCATTTAAATGAACCGGAGATATAATACCCCATTGTGTTGATTGTGTGCAGATGTTTACACATTCCCGAAGAACATTTGTTCCAATCCATGCATCTTGGTTCAACAAAAACACAGCATCATACTTTTCTTTTAGGGCAAGTTTCATTCCTATGTTATTGGCTTTTCCGAATCCTTGATTGGTTTTATTGGCAATAACACGTGCGAAAGGATATGATTTCTTCAAATGCTCAAGGGTATCATCTTGTGAATGATTGTCTATGATAAGTACATCGGTTGGATAGTCCGATTGTTGAAGACTGCTGAGGCATCGGTTCATCCATTTCTCAAAGTTGTAAGAAACAATGATTGTCAGAATTTTCATATCTTTTACCATAGTTTCATCAATAAAGTAGTGATACGGTCTTTTATTCTTTTAGTGCAAGAAACGTGAGGTATGCCGACATAGTGCATTGCTTTTTTCCAGAAAAGGGTCTCATTGGTGATTGTTGTTTGATTTTTTAGTTCATGGAAAAGATAATACAAGCCCCGTTTCTTTTCATAAGGCAAATGCCAGACTGCATAATTTTCGTCTCCTTGTTCTACATTATTGAATTGTGGGTTAGTCCACATTCGTTTGACATAGTGATTGGCAATGTTATTGCGGAAGTGTAAATGTTCTGCCAATACACTTAAAACATGAGCTTCTTCGTTCAATTTATTGGGATGGTGTTTTGCATACGTTAAATTGAATTTCCATAAATCCGGGAATGTTTGATTGATGCGTTTTACAGTATCCCCTCTTAAGCAAATGAATTCACCGCCATAATAAGCCAATGGTTGAGGCTTTTGCTGATAACATTTTTCGTAGAATTCCTCCATTTGTGCCAATTTAATGCCATTGATATTGTAGTTCTTGTCGGTAATAAATTCGTATAATGCACTTCCGTTTGCACGGGTTTGTTCCATTAATGGGTTTAGATTTTTGCGGCATAAACAGTCGGCATCGCAAACCAATAAGGTATCCGAATCGTTGATATGTTTTCCCATATACGCAAGAATATCGTATAGATAGAACTGGTTTTGCCATGCTTTATACCATCCTTTAGGAGGTTTGCATGTATAGGGGATTGTAATGATATGTACATTTAATTTTGTAAATAACCGTGTCAGGAAAGGAGGTAAATCCGTTTTTTTTAAATTGGTAAAAAAGTAGAAAACAGCTTCCGGGTTGTAATAGTTGAATGTGATGAAAAAGGGAATTTGTATCTGCATATAGATAGAGTGTACCAATGCAGAATTTCCTTTTCCTCCGAGTTGCGGGTAGAAACTTGCCTCATTATCCGATTCCTTATAAAACCATGTTGCTATGTAGTTGATGGGAGTGTTCATATAGTTATTTTGGTAAATAATGCTTTATCCATTCATTGATGTCGTATTTTTTTTTGACAGAATCTGCTACAGGTTCTATTGGGTTTTGCATAAAATCCTTGATTTTTCCGGTAGGATCTTTTCCAAAGATAAAGATATTTTTTGGATTATAGAAATCGTATGATTGGATATTCGGATTGTTGGTTATCAGTTTTTTGTTGAAGAAAAGGGCTTCGAGAGGACGACGGGTCAAACCTAATTGATTTTTTTGTGTAATATCGATTACACAACGTGCCTGACTGAGCCGGTTTAAATAACTTGAGTAATCGATTCTTTCCTCAGCACGTTTAGGAATAATAAACTGACAAGTCAGTGCATTTTCCTTCAGCAATTTTTCCAAGGCACAGAGTTCTTCCAACCGGTCTTTGGGCAGCCCACAGAAAAAGCAGTCGTACTTGTAGTCTGGGGAGAGCGATTCCGGATAACAAAAATATTGTCCGGTAAGCGTCAGATGGTATTTTTTCGCATCTTGAGGATCGAAACAGCTTAATTGATATCCCTGTTGTTTGATTGCTTTCAGTTGTACTGCTGGAGAGGTAAATATGGATTGTATGGGGTTGCAATAGTAAATATGACATGATACGCCATCGGGTAACAGAGACTTGATAGTCCGCAGGACACGTAGGTTGCAACATTCATAGAAAAGAATGGCATCTCCTTGGGATGCTTCCAAAAGGACGTCCAATTGTTGTTTGGGAAACCAAAAATAGAGAATTTTTTGGGGTAAAGGAAGGCGTCCTAAAAGTAGACTGCGAGTGAGTTGTTTGATTTTTGTCGGAGGAAATCGGAGAAAATCAGGTAGGCAGACAATATGTTTTTTTATTTCCGGCTGTATACGGTCGAAAATATAAGCAGGCGGACTTACGACATAAAGTTTGTGTGTCATGATAGTTTCTTTTTAAATAAATAGTTGATGCATTCTTGCATGACTTTTGCATGTGTGCATTTCATAATTAGTAAGTAAAAGCCGGCTGTTACGACAATCTTAGTTATGAATGTTATCCATAAGTTTCCTTCAAGATAAAAGGAAACAGCGTAACCGATGGCACATGAAATGCCTGCAATGCATAGAAAAGGGATTAGGTCTTTTAGCAATGTCTTGATGTTTAAGTAAATATATTTTCTGGCAAAACGTTGCCAAATGAACATCCATGTGATATTAATACAGACATACAAAAGAACAATATTGAAAAGGTCTCCTTGAAAAGCGATAAGAAGTAGAATTGTTATTAATTGGACGCTGACTTGTGCGATGATGTTCCACATGTAGATGTTCGATTTCCCTTGGCTGATGATGAGGTTTGAAAATAAGGTTGATATAGGAGCAAAGGCACCTCCTATACAGAGAATTTGCATAAGTGGAATACTTCCCATCCATTTGTCCCCAATTGTAATAAGAATTAGTTCATTGGTAATAATTGATAAGCCGAACATAGACGGGATAGCTATGAATGCAGTGAATCGGAAAATTTTTCGGAAAACTCGTGTTTGCCGTTCCTTGTCTTCGCGCACTGTTGCCAAAACAGGTTGTGCCACTCCGTTTAAAATACCTGTAATGAACTGATGCCCAGTGCCGTTCCATTTGTTCGCCTGATTGTAGTTGCCCACGGCTTGCGGGTTGAAATACTTTCCCAATATTACCGAGAGCAGGTTGTTGTTC
>DXCG01000142.1 GCA_019116145.1 Candidatus Phocaeicola gallistercoris | reverse complement strand
CACATCTCGAATGCGTAAGCACGGGTCGTTTCTTTTGGATTTACTTCTTTCATTCTATCGTTCATTTAATGTTAAATAAGCGCAAAGGTAAGCTCATCATTAAACTATGGATAGAATAAAAAGGACATTATGCAGGGTCGTTGAATAAATCGGAATAGGGTTTGCATACATTCAACAAAGACAAAGGCGTATAGCCGCTGAATTGTTTAAACTCCCGAATAAAATGCGACTGGTCAGCATAGCCGCATTGGTATGCCAATTGAGCCTGATTTGCATCTTCCGAGCAATGCTGCAACAATTTCAATGATTTCTGGAAACGGACTATCCTTGCGTATTCTTTGGGATTCGCACCAACCAATTCATTAAATAGGCGCTCAAACTGTTTCTTACTTAAACAGGCTACGGAAGCCAGTTCAGTAACAGAGATAGCGGACATTACGAACAGTCGTTTTATTGCAGCGGTTATTCTTTTAATGTTGTATGCTGTTTTTGAAATCAATACATCTGCTATTTGTGATAATAAACATTGCTCTATTAGGCTGATACATAGATTTGTATTTCCACAATCAAAGATTTGTGCAGCTAATTGTTTCAAATGCTTGTTTTCAAGGTCATAACCGGAAACCTCCTGATTGTGCAACAAGGATATGGGCAAATTCAAGAAGGCTTTTAGGACGTATGGCTGGAACACGACTACAATCATTTCCACATTCTCATCCGCATATAAATGGGAAGGATAGTTTACCTGACCGCTAATGGTAAATTCCGATTGAGTGGTTTTCAATTCCGGGATATAGAGCGGTGTCTGTTTATGGAAAATGATTTGCGGACAGCCAATAGGAAAAGTAAGGGTATTCAGCGGTTGGTCGCTTTTGAATACCCAATAATACCTGACGTAAGGTTGTAACTCCTTGCAAGGCTTGTAGAATTGGAAGTCCTCTTGAATCATTGTGCAAAAGTACAATATCTAAGGCTATCATCATAAAAGCGATGGCTATTTTATTTTTCGTCCATTCGCTTGGCAAGGCATTCTTCCAATTTTTTGAGATATGCAGTTTGGTCTTTACGCTCTTTCATGGCAATATAAGCATCATAATAGCCGCCTAAATCTATATTGAATATGCTACTGAGGTATTCCATAAACTCCTTAATCTCTATATTACCGTGATTTATATCGCCGGAAGAAACAAGCGCATAGCCCAATTCTATCAAGGCATTCTTTTTCCCTGTAAAACGAATAGGAATCTTTGTAGCAATGGTTTGTTTTTCCTCTATGTAACTGTCGCATTCAAGTTTCTGCAATTTCTTGTTCAGATAAATGCGTAGCATTTCATTGGCAAGTATTTTTGCGACTTTATAATCATATCCGGTTGAAAAGTTTGGGTCTTTATCAAATTGTGCACTGTCTGTGCATAACCGAAAATCCACTTTCCCACGCAGAAAATAAAGTTCGTCATGTACCGTAGAATGTGAACGGTAATACTGATAAAAATCCAAATTGCGATTAAAGAAATATGTCAGGCTATCCAACTCCTTATTTAAGTACAGTCTAATCACATCGTTACTTCCAGTAGGACATTGTACTTCAATGCGGTATATTTTATAAAAATATAATAACCGTCCTAACAATTCCGGTTTTTGGTTTTTGAAGAAATATATTTCTTCCTCTTTTGACGGGAATACATAGGTTTGCAAATCGTTTCGTAAATCGGATAAAATACCCTGTAAACGATGTACCATAGCAAGAGAAACTGGAATAATATCATAGCCGTAAAGGTCGATTTCATCTATCTCTAAATCTATTTCCGACAAGATATTAGCCAGTTTCTTTTTCATAATCATAGGTTCTCTTACAAGGACTTAATACTATCCCTGTATTGTTTTAATTCGTGTTCACTAATTTGTCTTATTGCCAAATCCAACTCGTTAAGTATTCTCACCTTATCATTTGGTATCATCCCTACAAACGGGATGGTATTTGATACGGTATTACCTAATAATGTTGTTTCTATATTCAAGTTTGAGATAAATGTCTTTAATTCCAACAATCTCTCATGCTCTGTTGCTTCCACATATTTACCATTTTGTATTTCCTGATATAGTTTTGATTCGGGAAATACAGTTAATGACACGAAGTTGATAGTGAACGGATGGAGCTGGTTAAACACCGTAGCTGTATTGATAGCGTTTTGTTGCCCCTTATCTTTGCCAGCAAGACCTGTCAGATACACAAAGTTGTACCTGATATTAGCTTCTTCCAATTTTTTGCATTGTTCAAGAATATCATTGGCTGTATAACCTTTATCCATTCTTGCAAGTGTTTCGTCATCTCCGGATTCTGTACCAATGCTGATACTGTCGAAACCTAAATGGCGCAAATTTTTTAATTCTTCTACTGTTTTAGGCTTTATATCTGAAATTCTTGCGAACATACCGATGCTTTCGCAATATCTGAGATACTTTCTAATCAAAAGTCCTAAATCCAATAGCCTATTATAGCTTAATGCAAAAGGATTGGCTCCGGTTAAAAAGACACGTCTTGCCCTTGGCTGATACCTCTGTATTACCTTCAAATCCTCTTCGACCTCGGTTATAGGTGATAGACGGAATTTTGTACCATGATATAAACTGCAAAATTTGCATTTATTATGCGTACATCCGGCTGTTACCTGTAAGAGTTGAGAACTTGCCTCATAAGGAGGTCTCCAAACCTGACCTGTAAAATGTAATAGTTCCATATATATTATAATTAAGCATTTAAAAATCGGTTATTTTCTATACTTTTGCATTGCAAAGTTAGGATGTTGCTTTTGAAAAAAGAAGAACTATACTATCTGTCAGCCACTTACGTTTAGGTTAGTGTTTCTCAATATCAGTAACATTAAAGATGAAAAAAATGAGAAAAAAATTGGATTATGATTTTTGTTCAGCATCTCCAATATTGGAATGGCTGGGTGATAAGTGGGCTTTAGTGGTTTTATTGAAGTTACATGAAACAGGGGTAGTGCGTTTCAATGAATTATATAAAACGATTCCTTCCATTTCGGAAAAAATGCTTTCTTCTGTTTTACGTTCATTGGTAACAGACGGATTAGTAAATAGGAAAATATATCCATCTGTACCCCCTAAAGTAGAATATTATGTATCAGAGTTCGGTGAAACTTTAATTCCTCATTTGGAGCAATTAAAACAATGGGGACAAGAGAATTTTGATACAATAATGGAAAATAGGCAGAAAAACAAATATTAAACTCTTAGTGCAAGGTGCAAGTATATATCTATATATAGCTTGCACCTTGCACTAA
>DXCG01000141.1 GCA_019116145.1 Candidatus Phocaeicola gallistercoris | reverse complement strand
CCCATTACTGCAGGCAATTGCTGGGCTGTGTATCCGGTGAACTCTCCACTATCGAAATAATGTTGCAGAATGGGATATTCGGTGACAAGCCAATTAATCACTTGTTCGGATTCTTGCCGAGTGACCTCTTGGGATGGTGGTAAATACGTACTGACCAATTGCTGGATTTGCGTTTCGTAAAAAGGACTGATATTGATAATTTTAATGGCACCAACAATCATTGTGCACTGGAATGCAAGCAGTAAGAAAAGGAAAAAGCCAATGATGTAGCTTATGGGAGTAAATGTAGCATTCCGATACCATCCTCGAATAAGAAAGAAAAACAATCCTACACAGATAGTAGTAATTAATATACCCCAAACAATGCTACTGAAAGAGAATTTAAGAAGTTCGAACAAGCCCCACATAGCATATTCCTCCCACTGTATGTTAGGAAAGGCTCATTCCATAGATGTTAATTTAAGATTAGTTGAACAAAAACGAAAGACGTGAGCCTGTACCTGTTGCTCGTCCCACGCTCGGAGGCCTTCGCATTGCCCATCGTAGTTGAACGAGCAACGCAGAGCCCACGCCGATATGTATAGCAATATTCGTACCTATTCCCTCATAGGCACGAATGAAGTGCATACACACCCATGGACATCTACCGTTGCTTCGTCTTGACTACGATTGAAAGATTGCGAAGTTTCCAAGCGTCAAGCTCAAAGCGTTAGTAAACGCCTTTCATATATGACTTCCGCTTCCCTTCCCACAAATTTGAAAATTTGTAAGAATCGGCGTGAAGCATTACAAAAGTATGTATATTTTTTGGAAAAACAAATCAATTCAAATTTTTTTACGATTATATTTCGTTTTGTTTGTTTTTGTATGAGAAAAAGAATCTTTATGACACATAATATTCTTTGTGATGAATAATATGTACATTTGCATTGAAACTCAAAATTTGAAAAAGCTTATGTCAACTGTTATTTATCCTTCTCCTATTTTCGGACCGATACATAGTCGCCGGCTGGGAATATCGTTGGGAATCAATCTGCTTCCTGCTGATGGGAAGTGTTGTACGTTCGATTGTATTTATTGCGAATGCGGATATAATAAAGATCATCGCTCTCATGCGAAACTTCCTACGCGTGAAGATGTGTATAGGGCTTTGGAACAACGTTTGATGGATATGCAGATGAATGGTCCTGCTCCTGATGTGTTGACTTTTGCGGGAAACGGAGAACCTACGCTTCATCCGCATTTTAAAGAAATCATTGAAGATACGATTGCTTTGCGTGACCGTTATTTTCCTAATGCCAAGATAAGCGTATTGAGTAATTCCACTCAAATACATCGTTCTGAAGTATTTGAAGCTTTAAATCGTATAGATAATAATATTTTAAAATTAGATACGGTAGACGTTGATTATATTAATAAGGTAGACCGCCCCGTAGGTTCGTATGACGTAAGCCGAATTATCGAAGGAATGAAAGCTTTTCATGGTAATTTGATTATCCAGACGATGTTTTTGAAAGGAAAGACCGATGAAGGCGAAGACGTTGACAACACTTCAGATAAGTTTGTGCTTCCATGGCTTAATGTGGTAAAAGAAATAGCTCCTCGTCAGGTAATGATTTACACAATAGACCGTGAAACGCCTGATAGTTTCCTGCAAAAAGCCACCCACGAAGAATTGGATCGTATTGTATTGCTTTTGGAACAGGCAGGCATTCGGGCGAGTGCATCGTATTAAATGGAACATTATTAAAATGGAGGAAAAACGAATATTTAAAGTAACAAAGAGTAAAACTGTACATATTGTAACCATTGTTGTCTGGATAATTATTACAGTATTATGTTTGTTTATTTTGTGGCAAGGTATCAAGCATCCGATAGGATTACTTATTGTCGTACCTATACTCGCTATTGTAATAAGTGTCCTTGTTTATTATTATCGTCAGTCTCCTCAATACATAGAATTGACGGACGATGCATTGGTGTTACATTGTATGACAGGACACAAGGTTTTCCGTTACGAAGAAATTGTCGAAGTCGGTAAATGGCAAGGAAATCCTTCACGTTTGTTGCGTCAATGGGGAAGCGGCGGTTTCGGCGGTTATATCGGTTGGTTCTCCGGAGGAGGTTTGGGAAGCCATTTCGAGTATGTAGGACAATATCAAGATGCGTTTTATCTCAAAATGTGTAAAGGTAAGCCTTATATGCTTAGTTGTGAAGATCCGGAGCGAGTTGTAAGATATATTAAATGTATTATTGATAGAAATGGCATTTGGAAAGAAAACATGTAGCCATAAAAAAAGGAGTACCGCTGTACTCCAATCTTTGTTAACCTTAAATCTAATACTATGAAAAACACATTGCAAATGTACGGACTTTCTATATATCTGCAAAAGTTTTTGTTCTAATAATATGTTTTATAACACGTTTTAAGAATAATGCTTTGATACTCAAATGTTTTTAACAGATAGCTCTTTTCGTGCTGTCTCTAATGCTTCATTGATATTGCTGCAAATGTTCTCTTTGCCCAACAGAGTATAGAAGCCCGACTTCTCTAACGTGGCGTGTACTTGCGGGTTCACGCCCGAAAGGATGATATGGATATTCTCCTTTTGCGACATTTCGCAGAGGGTGGTCAGGTTGTGGATGCCTGTTGAGTCGATGAAAGGCACCTTACGCATTCGGATGATGCGGATTTGCGGACGGTCGCCGAAACGTGCCATGATGTCCTCGAACTTGGTGGCAATGCCGAAGAAGTAGGGACCGTTGATTTCATACACTTCTACACCTTCGGGAATGGTGAGATGTTCTTCGTGTATTTTTAAATCCGATTCTTTATTGGGGTCTATTTCATCGGTAATAACCGATATTTGTGTGGTTTCCATTACACGTTTCATAAACGATATGCAGGCTATGACCAATCCCACTTCGATTGCTACGGTCAAATCGAAAATTACAGTAAGGAAGAATGTGATGAGTAAAACGGTGACATCCGATTTCGGATTCTTGAGCAAGCCTTTGAATACTCGCCATCCACTCATGTTATAGGATACCACTACTAGTACACCAGCCAAACACGCCATCGGGATGAATTTAGCCAAAGGCATCAGGAATATAAGGATGAGTAACAGCACTACGGCATGGATAATGCCTGCTATTGGTGTTTTCCCTCCGTTATTAATGTTTGTCATAGTGCGTGCAATGGCACCTGTAGCTGGGATTCCACCGAAAATAGGCGAGACAACATTGGCTATTCCTTGTGCTACCAATTCGGTATTCGAATCGTGACGGTCGCCTATCATTCCATCTGCCACTGTAGCAGAAAGTAATGATTCTATTGCGCCCAATACGGCAATGGTGATGGCTACGGGAAAAAGGTTCTTTACGGCTTCCCAATTTAGCGAGGGTACATTAGCGTCTGGGAGTTGTGCTTGGATATTGAACCGGTCGCCGATGGTATCGATACATGTTATTCCTCCATACATTTTCATCAACCAAACCGCAGCAGTTACAAGGATGATAGCAATTAATGAACCGGGAATCTTTTTCGAGAACTTGGGTGTAAGGGCGATAATGACGATGCTGACAATGCTCACAAGGGCGTTCCACCAATTAACGCTGTCGAAGTGATGGAAGTAAAGTATCCATTTGCCGATAAAGTCGCCCGGCACCTTTTCATCGCCGAACTGAAGCCCGAAAATGTCGGCTATCTGGGTAGTGAAGATGGTTACGGCAATACCGCTCGTAAAGCCTACTACAATAGGATAGGGAATGAACTTGATGATGGTTCCCAATTTGAACACTCCTAATATAATAAGGAGTACTCCTGCCATCATGGTGGCAACCATCAGTCCTTCTATTCCGTATTGCTGTATAATTCCGTAGATGATGACGATAAAAGCTCCCGTAGGACCACCTATCTGTACTTTGCTTCCTCCTAAAAATGAGATAATGAATCCTGCTACGATAGCAGTGATGATGCCTTTTTCGGGGCTGACTCCCGAAGCGATACCGAAAGCAATAGCGAGCGGAAGGGCAACAATACCTACAATAATACCTGCCATCAGGTCGGTCATAAAGTCTGTTTTTGTGTAATTCCGAAGTGTATCGAAAAGCTTCGGTTTAAGTTGAAATGTTTTCATGCCTATTGAATAGTTTAAAATATTAAAAAGAAGTGCAAAAGTATATATTTTTCTTAATATGCTTGAGCTTTTTCGAATAAAAGAAATTTAGTAAGGAAAAGATGAAATAGTGAATGTAGTTTTTGTATGTACATAAAAAAAGGAGTACCGCTGTACTCCAACCTTTTTGTTAACCTTAAATCTAATACTATGAAAAACACAATGCAAAAGTATAAAATCTTATTGGTTTGTCAAATAAAGTGGTGATAATTAAGGGTTTTATAATATAATTTAGTATTTGGGTGTCAATAATAAAACTGTTTTAACAAATTGATAGGTATATTCTGTAAAAGAAATAAATGTGATTTATAGAATGTAGTAAAGCAAAACAAAATCATATATTATTCTTCTTTTATTTGAAATATAGATATTATTTCAAATTCTTTTTGTTATTTTTGCATAAGAGAAGGTTTTTATCTATTAACTTTTAAATTATCTTATAAAATGATGAAGAAATTATTATTGTGTGGCGTATGTGCGATGATTGTTGCATGTGTCACATCTTGTAAGGATGATGAGGTAGAAAATATAGTCGTCAATCCTATGGAATTAAATGTGTCATTGCCAAGTGATCAACCAACGGTGTGGAAAGCTAATTCTAATTTAGGTCTTTTCTTTAATAATGCAGTGCATAGCTTAGCTGTAAAAGAAGGTTTGGATACAAAAAAGGCTTCTTTTTTATTAGATCCATCTATTCAAGGGAATATATATGTTTGTTATCCTTACGTTTCTGCGATGGGTGCTTCTTTAAATGAACTGGGAGTTTCATTGCCCAATATACAATCTGAAAGAGCAGAGAATTCATTTTATTATGGTGAACAAAATTTATCTGTTTCTTCGAATATTGACGTAGAAAATGCTTTTAGCATTTTAGATTTGAATATATCTTCTGATGGTTATGGAGTAGGTAATGCTTTGTCGAGCGTGACGGTTACTTCGGAAAATGCTGCTTTGGCAGGTGATTTTACTGTCGATTTAGCTACGGGAGAAATAAACCTTATATCGGGACAGTCTGAGTCTGTGACATATAATTTTTCTGCAGAATCGGGTCTTTTGTCGACCGATTCACCAGTTAAAGCTTCTGTTGTAATTAATCCTGTACAACTGGAAGGTAAGACTTTGACTATTGAAGTGAAAATGGGAGAAGAAACATGGACTTTCAATGAAGACGGGTTGAATTATGAAGCTAATAAGGTTTATCCGATAAGTTTAATGATAGGGCAGCCTCCTATTAATTTGAATGAAAAAGGTTATGCAAATAGTTATATTGTTGATAAACCGAATACTTTATATAAGTTTGACGCAAAGGTACAAGGTAATGGTGAAATAACTACAGGCATTGAACCACAGGTCATCAATCCTAAGTCTGTTTTCGTGGTATGGGAATCAACACCCGAACTTGGAGGTGTAATAAAGAATGTGGAATTGACAGATGATGGCTTTGTTACATTCTCTACTTCCGATGTAATAGGTGGAAATGCTTTGATTGCTGTAACAGATGGTGTGCCGACAGATGAGTTCCCAAGAGGTACTATTTTATGGAGCTGGCATATTTGGAGTACAAATTATAGCGAATCTGACGATATTCTTGTTTCTGTAGAAGGCAATACATTTGCTTTCATGAGTAAAAACTTAGGGGCATTGGGTACAGAACCTGATGCTGAAGGCATGGGACTTAAATATCAGTGGGGGCGTAAAGACCCATTTTATAAAGATGGAATATTGGCTGGTGGTGAAGTAACGACCGGGTCTGTTACTGATGAAATGTATGGTTGGCAAGCTAGTTCGTATATACCGGAAGAAGATGGAAGCAATAAATCATTGGAAGCTTCTATTATGTTTCCTACAGCTTTCTTCCTTTCAAATTGGGGAACATCTTACGATTGGTATGGTGTAGGTTCTTCTATTGAAAACAGAAATAATAATTTGTGGGGAAATCCGGATGGAGGTTTAGGAACGAAAACTATTTATGACCCATGTCCTGTAGGGTATAGAGTTCCTTCACAAGATGCATTTAAAGGAATTTCAAGTCCGGTATCAGAAAATAATGCGTTTACATGTGTGGTAGGCGATCAGACAATGACATTCCCTGCTTCAAGTTATTTGGTAGAAACTAGTGGTGTACTTTCTCCCGGAAGTGCAAGTGGAACATCCAATTATTACTGGACAACAAACACTTTTTCTCAAAATGTTGTTGCTTTAAAACTTGAAACATCTTGGGGTAGTGTATTTGCAAATTTAAATAGCTATTGTCGTCGTGGATGGGGTGCAGCCGTTCGTTGTATTCGTGAGTAAGTTTATAGACTAAATACTGATAAAAAGTCCGACTTTATATAGAGTCGGACTTTTTTTGCATTGAGATAATTAAGAAAAACTGATGATGATTCTAGAAAAGTTTATTATATTTGTTTGTTTTCTTCATTGTAAATGAGTGATCTCATAATAAAACTTAAAATAAAATTGTAATCATTACAAATTTAAATAATATTACTATCTTTGTCATAAAGAGATAAATTATCTATGTTTAACCAACGAAAAACTAACAATTATGGGAAAAAGTGTTAAAGGAACAAGAACCGAGAAAAATTTAGGAATTTCATTTGCTGGTGAATCACAAGCAAGAATGCGTTATACATATTTTGCAAGTGTTGCAAAAAAAGAAGGATATGAACAAATTGCTGCAATTTTTACTGAAACAGCCGATCAGGAGAAAGAACATGCTAAGCGGATGTTTAAATGGATGGAAGGCGGAATGGTGGAAATTACTGCAAGTTATCCATCAGGAGTTATTGGTACAACTCTTGAAAATTTGAAAGCTGCTGCAGCCGGAGAAAATGAAGAATGGTCTCTCGATTATCCGAAATTTGCAGATATTGCCGATGAAGAAGGTTTTCCTGCTATTGCAAAAATGTACCGTGAGATTGCCGTTGCAGAAAAAGGTCATGAAGAAAGGTATCGTGCTTTGGCAAAAAACATAGAAGAAGGCAAGGTCTTTAAAAAAGATACCGAAGTGGTATGGCAATGTCGTAATTGCGGATACTTATTTGTTGGTACAGAGGCTCCTGAAACTTGTCCGGCTTGTTTGCATCCGCAGGCTTATTTTGAAGTAAAAAAGAGTAATTATTAGAATTTTGTTCGATAATAAATTGCAGAGGCTTTATAGAGAAGGATATATACCTTGCTATAAAAGTCTCTGCATTTGTTTTTTGTAAGTAAAATACTCATTTTAAGGTATTGACAAAAATGTCGAATAGTTACATTTTTGCAAAGTAAAAAAAATAATTTTTTAAAGAGTTGAAGTATGAAAATAAAGTCAATTATAGGTCGTGAAATACTTGATTCACGTGGTAATCCTACAGTAGAGGTCGATGTAAAATTGGAGTCGGGGATAATAGGACGTGCCTCTGTTCCATCGGGGGCTTCTACGGGTGAGCATGAAGCATTAGAACTTCGTGATAAAGATGCGAAGCGTTATGGTGGTAAAGGTGTACTGAAAGCTGTAGAAAATATTAATACAATAATAGCTCCTGCTTTAATAGGTTGGTCTGTTTTTGAGCAGCGTGCCATCGACAAGAAGATGTTGGAATTGGATGGAACCAAAACAAAATCAAATTTAGGTGCCAATGCTATTTTGGGCGTTTCACTTGCTGTTGCCAAAGCCGCTGCAAGTTATCTGCATATTCCTTTATATCGCTATATTGGTGGTGTAAATACTTATGTGATGCCTGTACCGATGATGAATATCATTAATGGAGGTTCGCATAGCGATGCTCCTATTGCTTTTCAGGAATTTATGATTCGTCCGGTAGGTGCTTCATCATTTCATGAGGGATTGCGTATGGGTGCTGAAGTTTTCCATGCATTAAAGAAAGTGTTGCACAGCCGAGGATTAAGTACGGCAGTAGGCGATGAAGGTGGTTTTGCCCCGGCGTTGAGCGGTACGGAAGATGCACTTGATGCTATAATGGAAGCCATAAAGATTGCCGGATATGAGCCGGGAAAGGATGTGAAAATAGGTATGGATTGTGCTTCTTCCGAATTTTATAAAGGTGGTATTTACGATTATACCATTTTTGAAGGTGAGAGAGGGAGAAAACGTACATCGGATGAACAAATAGCCTATTTGGAAGATTTAATAAACAAATACCCCATTGATTCGATAGAAGACGGTATGAGTGAGAACGATTGGGAAGGCTGGCAGAAACTGACTGCACGTATAGGAGGACGTTGCCAGTTGGTAGGCGATGATTTATTTGTGACTAATGTAGAATTTTTGTCGAAAGGTATAGCGATGGGGTGTGCAAATTCTATTTTGATAAAGGTAAATCAGATAGGTTCACTAAGTGAAACACTCGATGCCATTGAGATGGCTCATCGTCATGGCTATACAACAGTTACTTCTCATCGTTCGGGTGAAACGGAAGATGCAACAATAGCCGATATTGCTGTAGCTACAAATAGTGGGCAGATTAAAACCGGTTCGTTAAGCCGTTCCGACCGTATGGCTAAGTATAATCAGTTACTTCGTATCGAAGAAGAATTGGGTGATTTGGCTGTTTACGGATACAAACGAGTGAAATAAATATTATAGAATATGAAAACGAGAGGACGTGCTGGCTTTCATGTCCTCTCGTTTTATTTTTATGTGCAGGCAAATAAGAAAAATGTGGAGACAAAATTTGGGAGGTTAAAGATTTTATCTACTTTTATAGCCATATAGATAAATGTTTAAGTAAAATAATTTTTTTATATGAGACAAATTCGGCGAATGTTACCTTTACAGATTGTTGTCTGTTTTTTATTGTTTTTGTTTTTTGCCTGTGGTAAGGAAGAAGAGGTGGTGACAGTGGTAGAACCTCCGCAAAAGCCTGTAGTAACGGTAGACCCTGTTTCCAATTTGAAAGCTCAAGCCACATTAAAGGCAAATGAGTTGCTTGTAACTTGGGATAACCCGGAAGAGGCTTCAATGATACATTTATCTTGGTGGTTGGAAAATCAAGATGAATCGGAGGCAGAAACAATAACAATGCATGTTTCCGGCGGGCAGCAGAGCGAAACGACTATCGAAGTAAAAGAATATGGCAGTTATTGTGTGGGTGCTGTCGTTATGGACAGTTATGGAAATCGTTCAGAGCAAGTTGTTACGCAGGCTACGCCGGCAGAAGAAGATTATCCTGTTTGGGAAACGATAGCGGACAGTTGTACATATGTTTTAATCGGACAATTTATGGATAAATCGAAAGGCACTTTTTGGAGTACGCCGAACGATGTAGCCCAAGGCTCATGGAATATTTATTGGCAGCAGGCACATGCCATGGATGTTGTTGTTTATTCTTATGAACGAATAAAGGATAGCGATCCGGATTTGGCGGCTACTTATGAAAATTATTTCCGGTTGTGGTACGAGAACGATGCAAACAACTATAATAATGACCCGAATGATGAGACCGGTTTCTTGAATAATTTTACAGATGATATGTGCTGGATATGCTTGACTTTGATTCACATGACCGAGGCAACAGGCGATAATTTGTATATAGAAACAGCTAAAAAAGTGTACGATGAATACATTATAACACGTGTATGGAGTGATGAAAACGGAACAGGGCTACCTTGGACAGCAACCGACTTGGGGCGTAATGCTTGTACAAATGCTCCCGGATGTTTGATTGCTGCTAAACTTTATCAACGTTATGGCGATGCTAAATATCTGGAAGATGCAAAGATTTTACATACCTATGTAATGAACAATTTGAAGTATGATAATGGTGCAATAGAAGAACCTCCTTTGACTTATACACAAGGTACATTCGGAGAAGCTTGTCGCAGGTTATATCATATAACAGGCGATCCTTCGTATATGCGTACAGCAGAAGAGGTAATACAATATGCGTTTACAAGCGATCGTTGTACACATGAAGGTATTTTGCGGAGTGAAGGAGAAAGTATGGATCAGAGTATTTTTAAGGCTGTTCTTATCCCTTATGCGGTTAACCTGCTATTAGATGAAGAAACTTCTTCATTTGTTCGTTCTTCTTTGCGTGGCTTGGTTGAGAAAAATGCAAGGGCACTGTATCAGCATTTAGATCGTAACCGGTGGCCTGAAATGTATTGTTCTTATTATTGGGGAGAAGCTTTCTTAGTAGGTACAACAGCTTCTATGGGAGCACAAACCAGTGGTGCTTCTTTGATGGAAGGGATGGCACGGATAGAAAAGATAGAAAGGGAAAGCAAGTAAGATATTGCAGTTGAAGAAGATATTAATATAATAAAAGCCAACTGATTCGTTATGAGTTAGTTGGCTTTCGTTTTTTGATTTTGTTTAAGTACTATTAGAATGTTCTGACTTTATAAACTTTAATGCTGTCAATTGTAATAACCGATTGTTTGTCTTTTTTTTGAATATATACTTGATTAGTCCACCAACTGGTTTCAGCTTTAGTATAAATAAGTTCATCGGTTGCCTTGTTATAGTTGACCGATTTCACATTTTTTACATTAAATAAAGGCTTGAAAGGAGTAAACGATTTTTTTTGTGTATTGAAAATATATACATGTTCGTGAGTACTGATTAATAATTCGTGGACATCTATTGCGTTTAAGTCGTGACCTCCATTCGAAGGTAATGTCCATTCCTTGTCAAGTAATAGTGAAACAGAGTCATTGGGTAGATTTTTTATTGCATAAGAACGAAGAATGTTAAAGCCTAAAGCATATAGCCGTTTTTCTTGTGGCATCCATACAACGCCATGTCCTGAATATAAGGTATCTCGGAAAAGTACTTGTTCTGGGTGATTGATGTCGTATATTTCAAGGCTATTTCCTTTCGGATGGGTAGACAAGGCGATGGCTATTTTGTTGTAAGGTAATAATTCAGCGGAATGTGCCATTGGAACATCTGCATGGAATAGGCATTTTTTTGTTTCTTTATCTATTAGAAGTGCTCCTCCACTTGAAGAAGTAAGTAGAAGTTTTGAGTCCTTATCTACAGATTTGCATTCATCTAATGTAGCCATTAGTTTTTGATATTTTGAAGGAATCTGAAATTGCATATCTGAAGTATTCCATTGCCACAACGTTCGGTTTTCTTCTTGTGGAGATTGCGCTGGTTTGATAATGAGAACTTTATTATCTCCGCACACTACGAGGTGAGTTGTTTCATCAGTTCGTTTTTGACTATAGCTTGAACAAATAATAATGCTCGATAATAGAAAAGTTAAAATAAATATTTTTTTTAGCTGGATCATGGAATTATTGAATTTAGAAAGTGAATTTTAATGTAGTGGTTAAATATTGTTTTTAGTAAATAGGGTGTGGCTGTATTGAAGTCAGGCTGTATAATATTGGGTTTATTCATTTCTTGGTCGTTGAAGTGTATAGAGATGAAAATAACTAAACTAAAAGCACCCGACTTTACATTCTTGGGTGTAAAATCGGATGCTTATTCTGTGAAACATTGATTTTCAATGTTTATTGCGGTGCGTACGGGACTCGAACCCGTGACCCCATGCGTGACAGGCATGTATTCTAACCAACTGAACTAACGCACCATTTTGTTTGTTTTGTTGCTATCTCTCTCGATTGCGATGCAAAGGTACAACAATTTTTTTAACCTGCAAGCATTTTACGAAAAAAAGTGAGAAAAAAATATTTTTTTGTAGAGAAAGGCGCCTTATTTGCCTTTTACAATCTTCTTTATTTCGTTTAGTTTGTTCAGAGCTTCTACAGGAGTGAGATTGTTTATGTCCAAATTAAGGATTTCATCCCGTATTTGACATAAAACAGGGTCATCAAGTTGAAAAAAACTTAGCTGTATTCCATCTTTGTGTTCGATATTGTTATTGATTGCGTTTTTATTGGCAAGTCCTTCTTGGTGATTTTCTAATTCCAAGCGATGTAGAATTTCTTCAGCTCGTTTAACGATGCTTGCAGGCATTCCTGCCATTTTAGCGACATGAATACCAAAGGAGTGTTCGCTACCTCCACGCTCTAATTTTCGAAGAAAAATAACTTTATTATTGATTTCTTTTACTGATACATTGTAATTTTTTATGCGTGGAAATACTTTTTCCATGTCGTTTAGTTCGTGGTAATGAGTAGCAAATAAAGTTCGTGCCCGTGCTTTTTTGTTTTCGTGAATATGTTCCACTATAGCCCATGCGATAGAAATGCCATCGTAAGTTGACGTTCCTCTTCCCAATTCATCGAATAAAACCAAGCTATGCGTAGAGAGGTTGTTTAAGATATTTGCAGCTTCGTTCATTTCTACCATAAATGTAGATTCTCCTACAGAGATATTATCGCTAGCTCCTACACGGGTAAATATTTTATCGACTACACCTATGTGTGCACTTTCTGCCGGGACAAAACATCCTATTTGTGCCATTAAAGTAATAAGGGCAGTTTGTCGCAGTAAAGCCGATTTACCAGCCATGTTGGGTCCTGTAATGATAATAATCTGTTGTGTTTCTGTGTCTAAAAAAACATTGTTGGCTATGTACTTTTCTCCTACGGGTAGTTGTTTTTCGATGACTGGATGCCGTCCTTGTTTTATATCGAGAATGTCATCGTTGGTCATTATCGGTCGAATGTATTTATTCGATTCGGCAGTATTGGCAAAAGAGAGCAGGCAATCTAAACGTGCAAGTAGGTTGGCATTAATTTGAATCGAAGGGATAAATTCTGCTAAATCGGTTACCAATTCATTGTAAAGACGAGTTTCCAGTGTTAATATCTTGTCTTCTGCTCCTAATATTTTCTCTTCGTATTCTTTGAGTTCTTGGGTTATATACCTTTCTGCATTGACTAATGTTTGTTTTCTTATCCAGTTTTCCGGAACTTTGTCTTTGTGTGTATTTCGTACTTCAATATAGTAGCCGAAAACATTATTATATGCTATTTTTAGACTTGAAATACCGGTTTCTTCAATTTCTCTTTGTTGAATTTGCAGTAAATAGTCTTTTCCTGAGTATGAAATTTTACGTAGTTCATCAAGCTCTTGGTTCACGCCATTGGCAATGACTCCGCCTTTATTGATTAAAAGGGGAGGGTCGTTTACTATTTCTTTGGCAATTCTGTCGCGGATAGAAGTGCACAAATTAAGATTTTCTCCTATTTGTTTCAGGCTTTTGTTTGTTGCTTGCAGGCATGCTATTTTTATAGGTTCTATGGCTTGTAAGGCTATTTTCAACTGTACTATTTCTCGAGGAGCAATGCGTCCTACGGCTGCCTTTGATATGATGCGTTCTAAATCCCCTATCAGATGCAATTGTTCTTCAATAATGGATTTGAAAGTGGGTTCACGGAAAAAATACTCTACAACATCAAGTCGTTCATCGATTGGTTTGATATCTTTTAAGGGAAAAACAAGCCAGCGTTTTAAAAGCCGGGCTCCCATGGGGCTGATTGTGTGGTCAATTATATCCAGCAAACAAGTGCCTTCTTCATTCATGCTGTTTAGTAACTCTAAACTTCGGATAGTAAATTTGTCTAAACGTACGTATCGATCTTCTTCTATGCGCGATAAAGAGGTGATGTGCTTTATCTGGTAATGCTGTGTCATATCC
>DXCG01000140.1 GCA_019116145.1 Candidatus Phocaeicola gallistercoris | reverse complement strand
GTCCTTTGCTCTACCAACTGAGCTATGGCACCATTGTTTTTTTGTTTTCGGTTGCAAAGGTAAGGAAATTTTTTATATTACAAAATGTTTTAAAGAGTTTTTAATTGAACAATTAGTCGGTAATGTTTGTTTTAAAAATAAATGAGATATGGAAAAGAGTTTTTTATGTAAAATTTTTGTGTTAGGGCTGTGTGCCTTAAGCTTAGTAGAAAAGGCTGGAGCTTGTACTGGAATATCGTTTTTTGCGAAAGATAGTAGCAGGGTTGTTGCACGGACAATTGAATGGGGAGGAAGCAATTTGAATAGTCAGTATGTAATTGTTCCTCGGAATTATGCACAGCAGTCTTATACGCCAGAAGGTGTAAATGGGATGACATTTACAAGTCGTTATGGTTATGTGGGATTTAGTGTGGAACAAAAGGAGTTTGTTGCAGAGGGATTGAATGAAGCCGGATTATCTGCTGGATTATTTTATTTCCCGGGATATGGTGAATATGAGGCATACAAGTCAGAAGAAAGAGATAAGTCGGTAGCCGATTTACAGTTAGTTTCATGGGTGCTTTCCTCTTTTTCGACGGTCGATGAGGTAATAAAGGCAATTGAAGATGTTCATGTTATAGCAATTGATCCGCGTGCTTCGACCGTTCATTGGCGTTTTATTGATACAACAGGTAGACAAGTGGTATTGGAATTTGTAAAAGGAAAGCCGTTTTTTTATGAAAATAAGTTAGGTGTGTTGACCAATTCGCCGGGATTTGAATGGCAAATGACGAATTTAAATAACTACGTGAATCTGTTCCCCGGCACTGCTCCGTTGAAAGAATGGGAAAATCTTACGTTAAGTTCTTTTGGAGCAGGTAGTGGTTTTCTTGGGTTACCGGGCGATGTAACCCCTCCATCGCGTTTTGTACGTGCTGCTTTTTATCAGATCACTGCGCCACATGCTGTTACAGGGAAAGATGCGATTCTACAGGCATTTCAGATATTGAACAATTTTGATATACCTGTCGGTATAGAGCATGCGGAAGGTGAAGCTTGGGTTAATTTGCCAAGTGCCACTCAATGGACTGCGGCAACCGATATAACTGCACGGAAGATATATTATCGTACAGCATGGAACTCCACCATCCGTTGCTTCGATTTGAAGAAAATAAATTTTTCTCAAATCGATTTTCGTGCTGTTCCTATGGATATTGTAAAAGAACAGCCTATTATTGAGATTGCTGTCGAATAACTTTTATTTTCCTTTTAACGGATTCCAACCTTGGGCTTTTAGTTCTAATTCAGTACCATCGCGTGTTATTAGCGCACAACCTAATTCTGGTTTGGTTATGTATCCAATAACTTTCACTCCCTCTACTGCTTCGACTTGTTCGTGAGCACTAAGGGGGACTGTGAATAGTAATTCATAGTCTTCTCCTCCATTCAATGCACAAGTAGACAAGTTCATGTTGAATTCTTCGGCCATGACAGCTGTTTGATAGTCTATTGGGATGCGCTCTTCATATACACGGCAGCCTGTGTTACTTTGTGTACAGATATGCAATAACTCCGACGAAAGTCCGTCCGAGATGTCCATCATGGATGTTGGTTGAATACCAGCTTCCGATAACTTTTTTATGATATCGCGTCGAGCTTCAGGTTTTAAGAAACGTTCTAATAGATATTCTTTCCCGGCGAAATCGGGCTGGACATCTTTTTCACCCATGAATACGACTTTTTCACGTTCCATAAGTTGAAGCCCCATATATGCAGCCCCTAAATCCCCGGAAACACAAATGAGGTCTGTTTCTTTAGCTCCATTCCGATACACAATGTTGTTTTTGTCGGCTTCTCCTATACAAGTTATGGATATTGTTAGTCCGGTGACAGATGAAGTCGTATCACCACCTATTATATCAACATGATGCAGGTGACAAGCCAATTTTATACCAGCGTAAAAATCTTCTAAGTCTTCGATGCAAAAACGTTTTGATACGGCTAATGATACAGTAATCTGTTTAGGTATGCCATTCATGGCATAAATATCGGAGAAATTCACCATAGCCGATTTGTAACCTAAATGTTTTAATGGAGTATATACTAAGTCGAAGTGTACTCCTTCCATTAAAAGGTCGGTGGTTACTAAAACTTGTTTGTCTGGATAAGAGAGAACCGCAGCATCATCGCCTATGCCATATACCGATTCTTTATTTTCTAAATTAATATCTTCTGTCAGATGTTTTATTAGTCCGAATTCGCCTAATGTATTAATTTCTGTTCTATTTCCTTCGTGCATAATTAAACTCTATTTATCAATTCTCTCATGATTGTGGTCATACGTGGCTGAGCTTCATCGGCTGCTTTTTGAACTTCTTCGTGCGATACTTCTACAATTTTTCCTTCTATTCCCAAATCGGTAATAACAGATACCCCAAACACTTTTATACCGCAATGATTTGCTACAATTACTTCGGGAACTGTCGACATGCCTACGGCGTCTGCTCCCAATGTTCGGAACATTTTATATTCTGCCGGAGTTTCAAATGTAGGTCCTTGTGTTCCGATATATATTCCTTGTTGTACCTTGATATTGTTTTCTTTGGCAATGTCAAGTGCTTTGTTGATCAATTCCTTCGAGTATGCTTCACTCATATCAGGGAATCGGGGACCGTAATCGATGTTTTTCCCGCGTAAAGGATGTTCTGGGAAGAAATTGATATGATCGGTGATAATCATTAAGTCGCCTATGGAAAAGTGGGGATTAGTACCTCCGGCTGCATTAGAAACAAAAAGAGTTTTTATGCCTAGTTCACGCATTACCCGAACGGGGAATGTTACTTCTTGCATAGAATATCCTTCGTAGAAGTGGAAACGACCTTGCATAGCAATAATATCTTTTTTCCCGAGTTTGCCGAATATTAATTTTCCACTATGACCTTCAACTGTTGATATAGGAAAATTGGGAATATCTTTGTAACTGATTTCTAATTTGTCGGTAATTTCGTGTACCAAACTTCCTAAACCGGTACCTAAAATAATACCGGTTTCCGGATGGGTATGCATTTTAGCTTTTAGAAATGCTGCTGTTTCTTGGATTTTCTCTAACATAGTTTATAATGTTTTGATTAAACGATTCTTGTGTATTATTGAGAAATTTCACCTTGATGGGGAGTACATATAAACAAGATTTTATTTCTTTACTTAAATTGGTACAGGGAAGAAGGCGCACGGCGTCTTTTTCTGTAGTGATGACCACGCGTTCGTTGGCGGGAAGTCTTGAAAAGGTTTGGCTTATATGTCTTATGTCGGACGATTTAAAACAATGGTGGTCTGGGTACAAAATAGTTGTAATATGAGGGGTATATTTAGATAATTCTTCTATAAGTGGAGCCGGTGATGCTATCCCTGCCAATAGCAAGACATGCTTATTGGCTAAAAAGGTTAATTCTTTTTTTATGGCTGTAGCAAATAGGGCATATATGTTGCCGTACTGGAGAGTTGTAAAAAAGATTGTTTGTCCTTTTTCAAGGGAAATGTTTTTTGTCCATTCTTCTTGCTCTGTGGAACTCATTTGTGATGGACATTTGCTTACAATAATGATATTGGCACGCTGTTTTTCCTGAACCGGTTCTCTTAATCGTCCGGCAGGGAGCATTTGGTCTTGGAAGATGGGACGATGGTAGTCGACAAGCAGAATTGATAAACCGGGCTTGATATATCGGTGTTGAAACGCATCGTCCAATAAAATAACCTGCAGATTACTTTTCTCTCTCATTAAGCATTCTACTCCATGGCATCGGCTTTCATCGACAGCAACAGAAATTTCGGGGTATTTATGTAGCATTTGATAGGGTTCGTCTCCTATTTGGCTTATAAGGGTTTGAGAATTACCAAGGATAAACCCTCTTGATTTGCGTTTATATCCTCTGCTTAATACGGCAATTGGGAATTTGTCTTTAAGCAATTCGATCAAATATTCGGTATGTGGTGTTTTGCCGGTTCCGCCCACGGTCAGATTCCCGATGCTAATAATAGGGATCGGGTAAGAGAGTGAAATAAGAATATGCCAGTCGAAAAATTTGTTCCGCAGAGATACTATCTGTTTATATATCCATGCGAGTGGCATTAGGGCGTGGGAAATTATTTTTTTTTGCATATTGTTCGTGGGATGAATTAATTGATATTGACCGTATAGGGCATTCTTGCCTGTAAGATGTCTGCTTTTTCTATGTGTTGGAGTATAGAAAAACAGTCGGAATAAATACCAAATTCTTTATATAACCGGGTGTGGATATATCGTTCTGCGGGTGTGTTTAACAAAGAGCTAAAAAGATTTTCTTTTTCTGGGAGGTTTGATACGGTATAATCTTCTAAATTTGCAAGCGTTGCTGCTTTCTCTATTGCAGTGTATATACCTCCTAAATCATCGATTAAATTCAATTCTTTAGCTGTTTCCCCTGTCCATACCCGTCCTTCTGCTATTTTTTTTATGTCTTCTACCGACATCTTCCGCCCGTCTGCGCAACGTTTGACAAAGAGTTCGTAGCCGTTGTTTATCATGACTTGCATTTGATGTTTTTCAACTTCGGTGCAAGGACGGAAAACGGAGATTGCATCGGCTAAAGGGTTTGTTTTAACAACATCGAAGTGCAATCCTAATTTTTCTTCTGTAAGTTTTTGGGTATTTGGAATTAGTCCGAATATCCCGATCGATCCGGTGAGCGTAGTAGGTTCTGCAACAATCCAGTCGGCAGCCGAAGAAATGTAATATCCTCCAGAAGCAGCATAATCGCCCATAGATACTACTACCGGTTTTTCTTCTTTTAAGCGAGTTATTTCACGCCATATTTGTTCGGAGTCGTATGCGCTTCCACCCGGTGAATTAATGCGTAGCACAACCGCTTTCACATTTTTGTCTTCACGCAATTTACGTAAGTCGGTGATGACTTTTTCTGCATTGATATTTTCTTCATAAAGGTCTTCACTTCCTATTTCACCAAAAGCATAGTAAACAGCTATTGTATTCAGTGCTTGCGATGTTTTATTGTCGGGTAAGTTGATCATGTCTTCTATCGTCAGAGTTACCAGCTCGTCACTCTCTTTTTTGTTTGTAAGGCTTTTCAAGTACGATAATACTTCATCTTGATACATCAGTGTATCTGCCAGTCCTGTAGATAAGTATGTTTCTGCTGGTTGCATATCCATATTCCAATCGGCAAGCATGTTCAGCGAATCAGTCGAAATGGTACGCGATTGTGCAACTTCTTCTTTTATCTGTTTCCAGATAGATTGCAGAAAATCCATCGTTTGCTCACGATTAGCCACGCTCATTGTTGTTTCGGTATAAGGCTCTACTGCCGATTTGTAAGTCCCGACACGAAAGACTTGCATTTCAATGCCAACTTTGGCAAGTAAATCTTTTAAAAATATAGTTTGTGCCGACAATCCGTGCCATGAAATACTTCCTGTAGGATTGACTATTAATTTATCGGCTATACTTGCTATGTAATAACATCCTTGAGTGTAAGCACCGCTATATGCCACAATGAATTTCTTGCTCTGCTTGAAGTCTGCCAATGCGTTGCGGATGGCTTGCAGTGAAGCCGGTGCACAATCTAAAAGACCGGCATTTAGGAATATCCCTTTTATTTGTTTATTTTCTTTCGCTTTGCGGATAGAGGTGAGGATGTCATCCAAACCATATATTGGTCCTTGTGTTTCTCCTAATAATAAGTTGAATGGATTTTCCTGATAACGTTCTGTGATGCACCCTTGTAAGTCGAGCACGAAAATGGAAGAGTCGTCTATTTTTGTTGTTGAAGAAGTTGATGACACGAGTAATCCCGTAAGTCCGACGATGCCGATGATAAAAAGAATCATTCCCGTAACAAAGATACCTAATATGGTGGCAAGTGTATATTTAAGGAAATTTTTCATTGTGTAAAAAATTAGTGAGTTGTTATTTTGAGAACAAATTTATTCTTTATTCATGAATAAAACAAAAAGTAAATATCTTTTTCGGTTGAAAAAACGTGAA
>DXCG01000139.1 GCA_019116145.1 Candidatus Phocaeicola gallistercoris | reverse complement strand
GGTTCCACCTCTTCCCATTCCGAACAGAGAAGTTAAGCTTCGTCACGCCGATGGTACTGCCTTTTGGTGGGAGAGTAGGTAGTCGCCGTTTTACGTTTGGTTGCAGGGGTCCGGTCACCAACAGTGGCCGGATTCCTTTTTTTGTGGGTGTGTGCCATGGGGATGTCCGGGACATGCACCCTGTTTTTTTCAATGAAAGTCCCTTCATGGAATTTATTTTCGTGCCCGCCTTTTGGGAAAATGTCTTGAGTTTTCTTTGGGAATCCCTGCTGGTTTCAGTTGATAAGGAATTAAGGTCTAACTAAAAGATTATCAGATAATTTATTCTTTTTTTTAATTTATTGAAACCTTATGATTGAAAAATGTGATAAGATTATGTTCATTTTAAATGTTTAAATAATGTGAATAGTAGTAGATGGAATCATTTAATTGCTATATTTGCGCTATAAAAATAAAAGATAAAAAGGATTCTTAAAGCAATGTTGAATAAAGAAGGATAAAATTTGTCATTTTATTTATATAAACTTAATAAGAATATTGAAATTTTGAATATTCTTTATAAAAAAGGAACTATTAAACATTTTAAATAAAATAATTAAATTTAATTTCTGAAAACTTTTTTTATGGAAACAATTAAGAAAACTCGGATTTTCGGTATTAAGAATGCCGGTATTGTAATTATTTGCTGTTTTGTAATAGCAGTGTGTATCTATCATTTTGTGTTGGGTAATCCCGCAAACTTTATGAACAATGACCCCAATAACCATCCGTTGAATGGTAATATGTTGGGTACTATTTATAAAGGTGGTGTTATTGTGCCTGTTATTCAAACATTGTTGTTAACTGTTATCGCTTTGAGTATCGAACGTTACATTGCCCTTCGTTCTGCTTATGGTAAAGGTTCTTTGACTAAGTTTGTTGAAAATATTAAAGCTGCTTTAAATGCAGGTGATCTTAAAAAGGCACATGAACTTTGTGACAAACAACGTGGTTCTGTTGCAAATGTAGTCGTTTCTACCTTGACCAAGTATGAAGAAATGGAAAAGAATACCGTCCTTTCCAAAGAACAGAAATTGTTGGCTATTCAAAAGGAATTGGAAGAAGCAACAGCTTTGGAAATGCCAATGATGCAACAAAATCTTCCTATCATTGCAACAATTACTACTTTAGGAACGTTGATGGGATTGCTTGGTACTGTAATCGGTATGATTCGTTCATTTGCCGCTTTGTCTGCCGGTGGTGGAACAGACTCAATTGCATTGTCACAAGGTATTTCTGAAGCCTTGATCAATACTGCATTTGGTATCTTGACTGGTGCATTAGCTGTTATTTCTTATAACTATTATACTAATAAGATTGATAAATTAACATACGGACTTGACGAGGTTGGATTCTCTATCGTACAAACTTTCTCTGCTACACATTAATTTGATAAGTAAATAGGCTTTTTAAAATTATTTATAAATTATGAGTAGAGCACAGATTAAGAAGAAAAGTACGTTCATAGATATGACCGCTATGAGTGACGTGACTGTGTTGCTGCTGACTTTCTTTATGTTAACTTCAACATTCGTGAAGAAAGAACCGGTACAAGTCCAGACTCCAGGTTCTGTTTCTGAAATCAAAATACCTGAAACGAATGTGTTGCAGATTTTGATAGAGCCGAGTGGTAAAATATTTATGAGCCTTGATAAACAGCAAGATATGCAAGCTGTTTTGGAAAGTATGGGTCAAGAATACGGAATAACTTTTACGCCCGAGCAAATAAAACGCTTTGTTGTATCTCCTACATTTGGAGTACCTATCGGGAGTATGTCGCAATTTTTAAATCTTCCTGAAGATCAGAGAGATAAAATATTGCAGAATCAAGGAATTCCGTGTGATAGCACCGATAATCAGTTTAAATCGTGGGTTCGTAACGCACGTGCTGCGAATAGAGATCTTCGAATCGCTATCAAGGCGGATGCTTCGACTCCCTATTCTGTAATAAAGAATGTTATGAATTCTCTTCAAGACTTAAAAGAAAATCGTTATAACTTGATTACTTCTCTTAAGAAGGTTGAGGATTAATTAAAGGAGGAATACTATGGCTGAAGTACAAGAAAATAGCGGTAGCAAGACCGGAAAGAGCAAGCAGAAAAAGATGACCGTACGTGTGGACTTTACACCGATGGTTGATATGAATATGTTGCTGATTACCTTCTTTATGCTTTGTACAACGTTGAGCAAACCCCAGACAATGGAAATTAGTATGCCTGCGAAAGACAACGTTACAGAAGAGAATCAGAGTTTGGTAAAGGCATCTCAAGCTATTACATTATTGTTGGCTGGGGATGATAAAATTTACTATTACGAAGGCGAACCTAACTATAAAGATTATTCTTCATTGAAGCAAACTTCTTATGGCGCAGATGGATTGCGTGCTGTTTTGATGCAGAAAAATGCAGATGCGGTAAATAAAGTTAATGCATTGAAACAACGTAAAGTAAATCTGGAGATTACCGATGAACAATATAAAGAGGAAGTCTCAGAAATTCGAAACGCCAAGGGAACACCAACTGTGATTATAAAAGCAACAGATGATGCTTCATATGAGAATCTGGTTAGTGCATTGGATGAAATGCTTATTTGTAATATCGGTAAATATGTGATTACAGATATAGCAGATGGAGATAATTTCTTGATGGAAAACTTCGAAAAGAAGGGTGAATTGTCAAGAAACCTAGCAGAGTAATTGTATATTAAAATTAGGAAGAAATGGCAAAATTAGATTTAACGTCTCAGGATTGGTGCCAGATGATTTTTGCTGGCAAAAACCAAGCTTATGGTGCTTTCCGTATGCGAAAGTATTCAGGGAGAAGACATACTATTGCTATGTTATGGGTATTGGCAATTGCCATAGTAGGCTTTTCTATCCCTACATTGATAAAAATGGCAACCCCTGAACAGAAAGAAGTTATTACGGAAGTAGCAACGTTGTCGACATTGGAACAGCCTGAGGTCAAACAGAAAGAAGTGCAAAAGGTTGTTGCACAGCCTGTTGCTCCGCCAGCACTGAAAAGCTCTGTGAAATTTACGACTCCTAAAATCGTTGAGGATGATAAAGTAGATGAAGATAATGAAATTAAGAGTCAGGATGAATTGAACGCTACAGATGTTGCTATCTCTATTGCCGATGTAAAAGGTAATGATGAAGAAGATGGTGCACTTATAGAAGACTTAGGGCAAATCGTAGTGCAAGGCGAGCCGGTAGAAGAAGAAGTTCTTCAAATAGCAGAACAAATGCCGAGTTTCCCCGGTGGTATGGGTGAATGTATGAAATGGTTAGCTGAAAATGTTCACTATCCGCCTATTGCAGCAGAAACAGGTCAGGAAGGAAAAGTTATTCTACAATTTACCGTAAATACAGATGGTTCTATTGTAGATATTCAAGTTGTACGTAGTGTAAGTCCTGCCTTGGATCAAGAAGCAATTCGCGCGGTAAAAGCAATGCCGAAATGGATTCCCGGTCGTCAGAATGGTAAAGAGGTACGTGTAAAATTCACGCTTCCTGTTAATTTTAAATTAAACTAAAGTAGATTTGAGAATGAATCGAACATCTTTTTTTCTTATTGGTTTTGTTACATTCGTATGTATTGCATGTACTCCAAAGTCGAAAGATGGGCGTACCGATACTTATACATCAGGAGTAATTTCTATCGCAACCGATGAAAGTTTTGCTCCAATCATACAAGAGGAAATAGATGTTTTTGAAAATCTCTATCCGATGGCGGGGATTGTTCCCCGTTATACAACAGAAGTTGAAGCTATTAATCTCCTTTTGAAAGACAGTGTTCGGTTAGCAATCGCTACCCGAACACTGACTAAGGAGGAGATGGAATCTTTTCATAGTCGTAAATTCTTTCCAAACCAGATTAAGTTGGCGGTTGATGGTTTGGCATTAATTGTTAATCATGCTAATCCGGATTCATTACTTAGTGTTCGTGATTTTCGTCGAATATTAACCGGAGAAGTAAAAAATTGGAAAGAAATCTATCCTAAATCTAGACTTAAGGATATTCAAGTAGTATTCGATAATAAAAATTCGAGTACGGTACGTTTTGCGATAGATTCCATTTGTGGCGGGAAAATGTTGACTACAGATAATGTAAGTGCTGTAAATAGTAATGAGCAGGTTATAGATTTTGTGTCGAAAACATCAAATGCTATAGGTGTTATTGGTGTAAGTTGGCTTAATAACCGTAATGACAGTACTCATCTTTCTTTTAGAGATGAAGTGAGAGTAATGTCTGTAAGTGCTGAAGACATGGCGACACCAGCCAATAGTTATAAACCTTATCAGGCATATTTGTTTTATGGGAATTATCCATTGGCACGTCCTGTTTATATTTTGTTGAATGATCCTCGAGGAGCTTTACCGTGGGGATTTTCCAATTTCTTACAATCGGATAAGGGACAACGGGTTATTTTGAGAGCCGGGCTTGTTCCTGCAACGCAGCCTGTGCGTGTAGTCCACGTAAATGATGAATAATGACTAAAACTATAGAACTAACTGTATGGTACAAATGAAACGAATTAACTTGTTATTAGCTGGAGTGTTGTTTGCTATGGGATCACTCTATGCACAAACATCTGATACTGAATGGAAAGCAGGAGTCGAAAAATTGAAAGCTACTATTCAGTCAAATCCCGATCAAGCAGAAGATGTCGCAAAAGAATTGATAAAAGGAAAAAATAAGAAAAATATAGATCTTTTGGTGGCAATAGGTAAAACTTACTTGGATGCAGGCGATATGGAGGAAGCACAAGAGTACGCAAAGTTAGGGCGTAAGGCTGATCGTAAATCTGCTCAAGTATCTTTGTTGGAAGGGGATATAGCGATTGCGCTGAAAGATCCGGGTACAGCATCTCAAAAGTACGAAGAAGCTATACTTTTCGATGATAAGTGTGTGGAAGCTTACGTGAAGTTTGCAGATATTTATAAGAGATCCAATCCGGATTTGGCTATTTCTAAATTGGAAGATTTAAGAACTATTGAACCGAATAATATAGAAGTGGACCGTAAACTTGCTGATGTGTATTATACAAAGAATGATTACAATAATGCAGCAGAGGCATACGCTCGTTTTGCGACTAAGCCAGAAGCAACAGAAAGAGACTTGGCAAGATATTCTTTCGTATTGTTCCTTAAACACGATTTTGAAAAGTCACTTGAAATTGCTAATATGGGGCTGCAGAAAAATAGTGTAGACCCAACATTCAACCGGTTGGCTATGTATAATAATGTCGACTTGAAGCGTTACGATGAAGCAATGAAAGCGGCAGATATTTTCTTTAAAGAATGTCCGGAAGCCGATTATTCATATTTGGATTATAAATATCACGGATATTTGTTGGATGCCGTAAAGAAATACGATCAGGCTGCGGTTTCATTTGAAAAGGCAATAGAATTGGATTCAACCCAAGTTGATTTATATAAAAATATCTCTGAAGATTATGAGAATTTAGGGAACTATAAGAATGCAATAACTTTTTATAAAAAGTATTTTAATTCTTTAGAGCCTGCAAAACAAACGCCAGATTTGCAATATGAAATTGGAAAATTGTGTTATGGTGCAGGAACACAATCAGACTCTTTGACTATTACGATGGATGAACGTAAGGCCGCATTGGTTGAAGCTGATACTATTTTCAGTAAAATCGCTACGTTGGCACCAGATAATTATTTAGGTAATTTCTGGAGAGCACGTGTAAATGTGGCTCTCGATCCGGATGCAACTCAAGGCTTGGCTAAACCTTTCTATGAACAAGTTGCAGCTTTGATTGAAAGTAAGAACGATCCTCGTTATAATAATGTTCTGATAGAGTGTTATAATTATTTGGGATATTATTATTTGGTAAATGATAAATTACCGGAATCGAAAGAATATTGGAATAAAATATTGGCAGTCGATCCTAATCATGCTGTGGCTAAGAAAGCATTGGAAGGACTGGCTAATGTTCAATAAGAAAAAATATTTTATAGCATAAGAAAAGAATAATTTTTTCATCTTTTCGATAAAAGCCGCTATCTTTTCAAGTAGCGGCTTTTTTTGTTTATTTGAGTGTAATACATGTTTTGTCATGAATGAAAAAACAAGTTCGTCTTTCTGCTTTTTTGTCTGCATAAAAAAAGAAAAGACTTTCTTCTTTTGAGTAAGATCAAATGACATTTTCTGATGAGCCTTGCTGTGAAAGAGAAAAGGAGTTATGGCAACTTAAAATAATAGTCTTAGGATAGAATCTTTCAGTAGATTTGATATTTATGAGAATAAATCTGTTATCTTTGTTTTTAAATAAGTTTAAATAGAAAGTCTGTTATGAATAAAGCCATTATTACAGTTGTAGGTAAAGATACAGTAGGTATTATAGCCAAAGTTTGTTCTTATCTTGCAGAGAACCATATAAATATTCTTGATATTTCACAAACAATAGTGCAAGCATATTTTAATATGATGATGATTGTAGATATGACAAACATAGAGAAACCATTTGAACAGGTTGTTGGTGAATTGGTAGAAATAGGACATGAAATTGGTGTTCAAGTGAAATGTCAGAGAGAAGAAATATTTGATAAGATGCATCGTATTTAATAGGTTTGGTATGATTAATATTTCAGAAGTTCTTGAAACGAACAAGATGATTGAAAAAGAAAATCTGGATGTTCGGACTATTACGATGGGAATCAGTCTATTAGATTGTATCGATTCGGATGTGAAAGTCTTATGTTCAAATATCTATCGGAAAATAATTTCGTTGGCTGAAGATTTGGTAAAAACCGGAGACGATATAGCAAAAGAATATGGGATTCCTATTGTAAACAAGCGGATATCGGTTACTCCGATAGCACTGGTTGGCGGAACTGCTTGTCGGACTTCCGATGACTATGTGCAAATAGCTTTGACTTTGGACAAAGCGGCTGAGAAGTTGGGCGTAAATTTTATAGGAGGATATTCTGCCATAGTATCAAAAGGGATGACACACAGTGATGAACTATTGATCCGTTCCATCCCTCAGGCATTAGCTTGTACGGAACATATCTGTAGCTCAGTAAATGTTGGATCGACAAAAACGGGTATCAATATGGACGCAGTTCGCCTGATGGGAGAGATTATAAAAGAAACAGCCGAACTAACCAAAGAAAAAGATTCGCTTGGATGTGCCAAATTGGTAGTTTTGTGTAATGCCCCGGATGATAATCCGTTTATGGCAGGAGCTTTTCATGGTGTGTCTGAAAACGATGCTGTGATAAATGTCGGGGTAAGTGGTCCGGGTGTTGTAAAATATGCTTTAGAACAGATTCGGGGAGAGAGTTTCGAAGTATTGTGTGAAACCATAAAGCGTACAGCTTTTAAAATAACCCGTGTAGGACAGCTTGTGGCACAAGAGGCTTCCCGTCGTTTGGGAGTTCCTTTTGGAATTATCGATTTATCATTAGCTCCAACTCCCGCCGTGGGCGACAGTGTTGCAGAGATTCTACAAGAGATAGGAGTGGAGTATCCGGGAGCTCCGGGTACAACAGCAGCGTTGGCTTTGTTGAACGATCAGGTGAAAAAAGGTGGTATAATGGCTTCTTCGTATGTAGGAGGTTTAAGCGGTGCATTCATCCCGGTAAGCGAAGACCAAGGAATGATCGATGCGGTAGAAGCAGGAGCCTTGACAATAGAGAAATTGGAGGCGATGACCTGTGTATGTTCTGTCGGTTTGGATATGATAGCGATTCCCGGTTCAACATCTTCATCGACAATTGCCGGAATTATAGCCGATGAATCGGCTATTGGTATGATAAACCAGAAGACAACAGCAGTTCGTATTATTCCGGTGATAGGAAAAGATGTAGGTGATAATGTAGAGTTCGGAGGATTGTTAGGACATGCTCCTATTATGCCGGTAAATGGTTTTGGTTGTGAGAATTTTGTAAACAGAAAAGGACGTATTCCTGCTCCTATACATAGTTTTAAAAATTAATATAGATAGAAAATATAAGCGATACAAGTTCGTTTTATAGCGAATTTGTATCGTTTTTTTGTTTTTGGAAGGGATGCTTTGGGTGGAAAGTAAGAATGAGACAAGGTGCTGAAAGTGTAGAATGAATATACTTAAATTTTATTTCTGGAAAAAGTCAGTAGAAAATGGGAGACTTTGAAAAAATCCTTATCTTTGGAATCGGAGAGGGGCGACTCTTTCCGCGAGATATTGAAAATATTAAGAGGCGTTATGCTTATCTTGTACTTGAAAACGTAGGAAATTTTCAAATTGGATACAAGGATAGCATAGTGGTTCTCACGCTATAGCGTGGGCTGCTATTGTTACATCTGTATCCAAGGTTTCCTACGACCTTCAAGTAAAGAGTGTGGCATACAGTTCCACACTTCGTGATTTTGTATAGTACTAATTATTAAATAGAGTAGATTATGAAGAAAGCTATTGTAACCTTTTCGCTCTTCGCAGTTGCATTAATTTTGGCTTCTTGCACACCCTCCAATGAGGAAAAAGCAGAGAAATTGGTTAAAGAGACACTCAAAGATTATCTCTATCACCCAGATTCTTATGAGCCAATATCAACAAGAATTGATAGTATGTTCATTGATGTAACTACTATCGAGCCAATAATGAAAATTAGTGGTGAAATCAGCGATTTAATATCTAAAATAGACAAATGTAAAATGGATATTGAATCGGCTGAAACCTCTATGAATATATATGCTCCTGATGGCTATTCTTCTCGGTTCACACGTGGAGAGTATGCACGAGCAAAAAAAGAAAAAGAGGAAGCTCAATCAGATTTAGATAAATATGCCAAAAAACTTTCAGGAGAAGTTGCTTCCTTAAAAGAAAATGTTGCAAAATATCACAAAGGGGAATTTACTGGTTGGGCAGTAAGTCATAGATTTAGAAGTCTTAATGGTGCAGGTTCAATGACTATTCCGGGAGAAATGGTTTTCTTTTGCGATAAAGAGTTTACAAATTGTGTCGGTTATGAAGTGGGTAAATTTGAGGAGTTTGCAAAAATTTTAAAAGTTGTAGATGAAGCAACTTCTGATGAAGATATAATGGACTATTTTGAGGATAATGGCTTTATGCTATGATTTCTAGCTTTTATAGAAAGTTATAGTATCTCACGGTACGCTGATTTTATACAGTGTAAGTATTGTCAATTGCAAATCTTTTCCCGATATGCAGTCATTATTTATTTTGGCTATTTGTATTATTGCTATTTCACTTGTTGTAATAGTTATAGTACGAATACGCCTAAAAAACAAGTCAAATGAACTGTCAGAGCGAATTGCAACCATTACTCCTTATAGGGATATACAAGAAAGCAGAGAAAAAGAATTAAGTCAAAGCAATAAAAGTTTCTTCATTGATATAGAAACTGATTTAAGGAACAGTTTTAATGGGCATATAATATCTTCTTCGGAAGAAGAACAATTTACGAAATACTATACAGAGTTCTTCCATGAAGTCAATTCTTTGCTGAAAAGCCTTGAGATATTCCATATAGAACCGTCCGAGACAATCTCAAAATTTACACATGATTTTGGAAACATCCGCTCAATTGTCAAAAGACATAATGAGCAGGTTATCCAAGGCATCCTTGATACCCACAAAGACTTTTTCGACCATTGCCTTAAATACCCATTAGACAAGCAGCAAAGGCGTTCAATCGTATCCGAGGAAGATAATTGTTTGGTGGTTAGCAGTGCAGGAAGTGGAAAAACATCATCCATCATAGGAAAGGTAAAGTATCTGATAGACATTAAACACATCAATCCTCAAAACATTCTTCTTATCAGCTATACAAACAAGGCAGCTGCTGAATTGACGGAGAGGATGAATATTGCAGGACTAAGAGGGTACACTTTTCATAAACTTGCCATTGACATCATCGGGAAAGCGACAGGACAGAAGCCCTCTATTTGCGATAACACAGACGCACTGTTTGTGAAAATCTATCATAGGCTATTGGAAGATGAGGATTTCAAAAAGAGCATCGTCGAATACTTTGTTGATTATCAGGTGCAAGAAGCGGATTGGGAGCGTCGTAAGAATGAACGCAGACAGCAACTCTCCGAATTGAAAGAAGTACGCTTGAAAGCCCAATTTCCCGACATGGACGGGAAAACCATATATGTTCGTAGTGAACAGGAGCAGAAAATCTGTTTTGCATTATCTTCTTTGGGCGTGAATTTCAGGTATGAAGAACCTTATGAACATCCATTGGCAGATGAAATGCACTCACAATACAGACCCGATTTTTCCATTTACTTTGAGCAGGATGGCAAAACAAAGCGTATTTATTTAGAGCATTTTGGCGTGGACGAACATGGGCTTGTTCCCACATGGTTTGCAAAAGACAAAGGCATTACTTATGAAGAAGCAAACCAAAAATACAATGACGGAATAGCATGGAAAAAAGCAGCCCATGAGAAGTTTGGAACTGTATTGCTGACAACTTCAAGTGCTGATTTCCATTATTCAGATATTCGGTATACATTAAAAGCTTCGTTGAAAAAGGTTGGTGTTCATGTTCAAGAAAAAACAGATGCCGAATTATACGATATGGTTCTACCTCCGAACAGCAAACAGGAAAAGGCTTTCATTCGGCTTGTTGTGACTTTTGTGACATTGATTAAGTCCAGTTGCAAGTCCATACAAGAAATCTTGAAACAGGCTAAAAATGTAGGAGACGAACGTAGCATATTTATTATTAAGAGAATATTTCAGCCTGTTTATGAACGGTATATTGAAGAATTGAAAAACAGCAATCAGATAGACTTTACCGATACTATTCTGCAAGCCACAGAAATATGCCGTTCCTCCTATCCTGTAAGGTATGAATATATCATCGTTGATGAGTTTCAAGATATATCAGTTGACCGCTACAATTTTCTGAAAGTACTCCGAGAAGGCAATCCTCCTGCAAAATTGTATTGCGTGGGCGATGATTGGCAATCCATATACCGCTTTTCAGGAAGTGACATGGCTCTTTTCAATCAATTCCCGGATTACTTCGGTTCCACAGAAATCAATAGAATCGAGACGACATACCGTTTTGGAGAACCTTTAGTAAGCCTTTCATCGCAATTCATCCAGCGGAATAAGGCACAGCTAAAAAAGGATATACACCCATTCAATCCACA
>DXCG01000012.1 GCA_019116145.1 Candidatus Phocaeicola gallistercoris | reverse complement strand
ACTTTATATGCATCGTCTAAAGAGTTGCCTGTCAGACAAAGAAGCGAATCTATTTCTGTAGCAGAAATTTGCATAGAAATAGCAACTTCTTTAAGAGCTTCAATTTCTGCCGTACATACGTTTCCATCGCTTTTTGCTATTTGTACTAAAAAATCCAGTAATTGCAGGCGTTGTTCGTATGTTAAGTTTGCAGCGATTTGTGCTCCGCATTCGTGAATTGTGTTTTTAAAAGCATAAGGATTGGTCGCTTCCATTTGTTTGCGTTGCTCAAACAAATTCAATAAAATTTGTTCACCTTCACTTACAGCACTTTCTCCAAAATTGGTTCTCAAGAAGCGGCGAATATATTCCATTTCACTATGCATGATTTTCCCGTCGGCGCGAACGATGTACGATGCCATTACCAGCATAGAAAACAAAAAGCTATTTCGCTGTCCGTATTCGGAGGTTTGTTCCCTATTGTAGGGTTCATTTTCTCCTACGCCTTCAAATGATGCTTTGTCAAATAAAGAACCAATGGCATATCCAGCCAGTGCTCCAAGCGGTCCCATGGCCATGAAGCCCATAATGCCGCCAATCCATTTACCTATTTTCATAAGATATTAATACATGAGATTAATTAGATTTGTTTTCTGTATTATCGGTTGTTTGTAACATTTGGAAGAGTTTGTCGAGCTTAGGTGTCATGATAATTTCGGTACGTCTGTTTTTCGCTCTTCCTTCGGTTGTATTGTTGTCGGCTACCGGCATATATTCACCTCGTCCGGCAGGTTCTATTTGTAGTGGGTTGACATGATATTTTTCAGTAAGGATACGTACAACGGATGTAGCGCGTATAACACTCAAATCCCAATTATCCTTAAATTGTGCAGTGTGGATAGGTTTATTATCAGTATGACCTTCAATGCAAACATCTATTTCATTTTGTTTGTTTAGGACTTCAGCCAGTTTCCCTAAAGCTTCTTCTCCTCGTTTGTCTACACGGGCACTTCCCGATTGGAAGAGAAGTTTGTCGGACATGGCTACATATACCTTTCCATTTTCCTCGCGTACACTCAGTTCTTCGCTGCTGAAACCTAATAACGCATCTTTTACACTATTGAGTAATTCTTGTACTTTTTGATTTTGGGCAGAAATCATACCTTGCAGTTCGTTGATTGTTCTTTCGCGTTCGTCTAATTCTTGCAATTTTTCTCCCAGCAAAGCATTGAGCTTATCTTGTTCACTTAAGTTGCTGTTCAGTAAGCTTTGATAATGTCTGATAGAATTTCCTAAACGGGCGGTATCTTCCAATAAAGTGTTTATTAAAGTATTCCTGTCTGATAGCTGTTTGTTGCATTCGTTTAATTCTCCTTGTAGCTTATCTCCACGGGCAATTGCTTCGAGTCGTCCGTTTTCTGCTTGCATGAATTTTTTCTTAGTTACGCACGATGTGGTACTTCCGAGCACTAATAAAGTTATGACACATAAATAAATTTGCTTCATAGTTTTAAGTTTTTGTTTGTTGCAAAGAAAATAGTTTTATTTCTTATATCCAATACATTGGCATGGCTTTCTTTGCTTTTCATCTGTGAATAAACAGTTAATAGGTGAATGCGGTAATAAGATTTTTTAGTGATATTAAGATGACAGATGATTGATAATTACTGGAATGTTTGTATATTTGCCGCATAAAAATGGATGATAAAATGAGAAGAATAGTGTTTTCATGGGTTCAGATCATAATAGGATGCTTTATTTTAGCATCCGGTTTCGTGTTTTTTATCAACCCTTATAATATTGTTCCGGGAGGTGTATATGGAGCAAGTATTGTTTTGCATAATTTGTTTCCGTCTGTTCAGGTGGGTACTTTCGGTTATTTGTTTGATATTCCTTTATTAATTATATCGGTTATATTTTTAGGGAGTAAATTGGGTTTCCGTACGATAGGTGCTGCAATGATAACACCTTTGCTGATGAATATCCTATCGCGTTTGGTATATCCTACCGAATCGGCCCTGCATCGTTTGGACCCGGCGCAATTATTGGGTGGAATTTTAAATTTTTCCGATCATCTGATGTTGGCATGTGTGATGGGTTCTGTATTGATAGGCATAGGAACAGGCATCGTGATACGCAATCAAGCAACTACAGGCGGAAGCGATATTGTAGGGATGATGTTGCAAAAGTATTGTCACATTCGTTTTTCACGTGCTATTTTGTTGGTCGATGGGACAGTTGTATGTTTCGGGCTTGCAGTTATCGGTTTGGGACTCGGAATGGGAGATGATTTGTCGCAACCCTCGTGTTATTTGTCTTTTTATTCACTGATTGCCATTTTTATCATATCGCGAGTAATTGCTTATGTGATAAATGGTTCGAAGAACGACAAGTTGATTTTTGTGATAAGTGATAAGAAACTGCCCGATTTGCATAAGTATATTCTGCAAGATTTAGACCGGACAGCTACTTATATAAAGAGTAGCGGGTTGTATACCGGAAAAGATAAAGAGATGCTCTTTTTGGTGGTCAGCTATAAAGAAGTAAATGGTGTGAAGTTGACTATAAAAGCTGCCGATCCACATGCCTTTGTTGTTGTGACCGATGCTTACGATACGTTTGGGGAAGGATGGAAGCAGTTGCCTTCTCCTAACGAAATCAGTCCGGAATAATCTCAAGGGCTTCCGGATAAAATGATGTGATAAATTAAAAAAATCTCTTATTGTTTCCAACGGATTGTGCAGACGTTTTGTGCAGTCCGTTTCTTTTTTGTTTTTGAATCCCGATTGTTAATTGTGTGTTAAATCTTGCTGTGTTACTTGTTTTTTCTTTATAAACGTCTACATTTGCAGTGTACTATTAATATATAACACTAAATAAAAAAAGAAGATGGAAAATAAGATGGTAGAAATTGAAAATGTTTCATTTCGTTATGGACGTAAGAATTATGTGTTTCAAGATTTCTCATTGGAAATAGGAAAAGGAGAGATTGTGGGTTTGTTGGGTGAAAATGCAGTTGGGAAATCGACATTATTGTATTTGATAAGTGGGTTATTGCGACCGTTACAAGGCAAAATCTGTGTAAAAGGCATTGATGTATGTAAACGTAAAGTGGAAACATTAGGCGATATCTTTTTGGTTCCGGAAGAATTCGACTTGCCCAATGTCAGTTTAAAACGATATATAAATTTGAATGCTCCTTTCTATCCGAAATTCAGTATGGAGACAATGTATTTTTGTTTAGATAGTTTTGGCTTGACGAGAGACATTCATTTAAAAGAGCTTTCCATGGGACAGAAAAAAAAGGTCTATATGTGTTTTGCTTTGGCAACCAATGCTTCGTTGTTATTGATGGATGAACCAACTAACGGACTGGATATTCCTTCGAAAAGCCACTTTCGCCAGTTAATTTCTTCTATGGCAACAGAAGAAAAGACCATTGTGATTTCAACGCATCAGGTACGCGATTTAAGCGATTTGCTCGACCATATTGTCATGATGTGCAGGAATGAAGTGCTATTGAACCAATCGGTAGAACAAATTACAGACCGGTTATTATTCGAAGAGCGTACCGTTACCGATGCAATGACCGATGTACTTTATTCACAACCATCGGCTTTGGGTAGAAGTACCATTAGGGTAAATGTGGAAAAAGAAGCAAATAAAATAAACTTGGAAGCCTTGTTTCAGGCTATGTTATCGGAGAAAGAAAAGATACAGTCATTGTTTATTGAAAAGTAAAATAATTATGGGAACGAATACTTTTAGTATAATACGGGTAGGACTACTGATGAAGCGTAACCTAATGTCTAGAGAAATGAATTTGCAGAAAGTATCTTCAATTATGGTACTGATTGTATTGTTTTTTTTCCTTCCCAAAGTTTTTATAGGAAAAATGTTTGATTTGGATGCTGCTCACCGTTCGTTTCTGATTTTTGTTTTAATCTGTGGAATTGTTTGTTCTCTCCAGTTTTATATGGGTTTATGGAATCGGAGTGCTTTTATTTCTTATTGGTTGCTGCCGGCAAAACTGTCCGAAAAGTTTGTCGCCCGTTTATGTTCGACTTTTCTGTTGTGTGTTGTTTACTTTTTAGCTTTACTGGCGATGGTCGCATTCCTTTTTTTTGCATTGTATATAGTAGGCAATATATCACAAGAAACGGTTCTGGACTTTTATCAAACATTCTTCAGTTCGATATATTATCTGATGTCAAGGCAAACAGAACTTTCGTTTATAGGTTTGTGTAAATGCTTGGTTGTTGTATGTTTTGCACAGTCGCTTACGTTACTAATTTTAACAGCATTGTTATATATTAACCAACGATTCCGATTGATATTTGGATTCTTTTTATTGATATTGATTATTTTATTCAGTATAGTGTCTCTTGAATTGTGTCCAACTTTTTTTGAATATTTTTGGATACAAAATATGTATTTTTCATTTGTGGTTGTAAGTATATGCTTTTATGCGATGTCGTATTATGGATTTCGAAATATGCAATATAAAATGTGGTTTAACGATGTAAATAAATTGGAAAGATGAAAAATATAAATAGAATGAATAGTATTTCCCGAATAACGCTCTTATTGAAGCAAGATGCGTATCTTCATTGGAGAGAAATTATTTGGCACATTCTTTTTCTTTATGTTGTGGGAATATTGTTTTCTCTGATAATGGGGGGAATTTATACGCCGGAGGCAAATGCGGATATGAAGGTACAGCAACTGATAGTAGTATTAGTTGACGTTGCTTCTTTATTTGGGTTTTATTATTTGTCGGCAATGGCTAGTGTATTATCAACAAAAAAGAAACGGATTGTTTATGGTCTTTTTCCGGCTACTAAATTTGAAAAATTCATGTCTCGTTGGTTGTATGTTATAATAAAGTATTTGGTAATTATTTTAGGTGTGTTTGTTTTGTTTGGTTTTACTGTCTTTTTATTTGATTTTTATGTTGGAATAGAGTTTGATTATAATATTGATATGAAGCAAATACTTGGAATTTGCATTGGAGATTGGTTAGGAGGCATGCGTTTATGGTTTGGTTATTCACTATTTATAATGGGTGGTTGCTTATGGTCTAAAAATGCATTTATAAAAATGATGGGTTTATTTCTATTAATATGTTTTTGTTTAACTATTATTGTAGGAAAATCTTATAATGGTGAAATAAATACATTTGGTGGATTGCCCGATGTTGTAGCCGGAATAATATGGGGATTGTGTGCATTCTTGTTGAATGTAATAGCTTATTTTGCATTCAAACGTTCTTTAACACTGTAAAGTATATCGGATAATGATATTTAAAGAAAGTAAATCTATTTATTTGCAGATAGCCGATCGTATTATGGATGAAATACTGTTGTCGGTTTATGAGGAGGAAAAGCGCATACCTTCTGTCAGAGAATATGCTGCGATGGTGGAAGTGAATGTAAATACAGTGGTACGTTCGTACGATTATTTGCAAGGGAAGGAGATATTATATAATAAACGTGGAATAGGATATTTTGTTTCTCCCGATGCAAAAATCCGAATTTTGAAATTACGTAAAGGTTTGTTTATGAAGGAAGAACTTCCGGAAATTTTTCGGCAAATGCATTTGTTGGATATATCTATGGATGAGGTTGTAGAGCTTTATAATACCTATAGTCAACAGAAAAAATAAACAGGCGAATGACATTTATGAATAATGGTGAGAGTGAAACATTAAAATTCATTCTCACCATTTAATGTTATTTGTTACATAATGTTTTAAAATTGCAATAACTGCATTTGTCTTGTATATCGGTTTGAGTAAATGGAATATCGGGATTGAAAATTGCTTCTAAAAGAGTTGTCAGTTCTTGTCGGAATGTATTTTCGTAAAGGGCAAAATCTTCTATGGGTATCAATTCCTTGCGTGATTCTTTTAAACAAATAACAGGGCTGTATTCTTCGGATGCTGCTTGATGAATGAACAATAATGAAGGAGCAACTTTCAGGTTTTTGTTTTCTTTTTGTAGCTTCCGGCATACAATGCTTGCATATAAAAATGTTTGAAAGACATAATTCGACCGTTTTTTGTTTGGAACAAATAAAGATTGAATAGAAGGAGGAGTGTCTGGCTTTCCCCCCGTTTTGTAATCGACAATTCGCAAGATATTATCTTTTTGGTCTAACCGGTCGATGATGCCTCCAATGCGAGACAGTATGTTTCCATTGGATGTTTGTATCTCAATCTCTTCAGAAATAAATTTCTCAGACCCGACAAATGTAAACGGGGCATAGCGAAGGTCGTGTTTTAATAATTGCTGAATATATCGGGTTATAACCGCCATGTTAATAAGTTGAATACCGTTATATTGTGCTTTTTCGGTTAAAGGGATATTGAAAAAGAGCTCTTTGAATCCTTTATCAACATAGCTTTGAAGACGGGTTTTATCTTTAAGTAATGTCTGGATGGTCTCTTTATTAATTAAATTATTGTGTGTTGTAATGTCTTTGTAGATATGTTCCGCAGCATAATGAAAGATACTTCCGAATTTAGAGGAGTCTACATCGGAAGAAATTTCATCGGGAACAGATAAAGATGCTACATAAGTAAAGTAAAATTTAAGTGGACAATCTAAATAACAATTCAATGCAGAGGGCGATAATAATGCTTTCCGGTTATTGCGAATGTCGAAAATTTCTTTCATTTGTTTTATGACATTCGGTGTCTTTTCTATATTAATGACATGCGATAATATAGGCGATTGGGATGCTTCAAGTCTTTTTCGTACAATAGAATAAGGCCATTCTATGATGAATTGTAAGATAAAGCGTGACATCTCTCCTTTGTGTAATCCTTCTGTAGTGGTATTATATACGAATGTAATCCTCTCGGCACGTTGCATCAGTCGGTAGAAATAATATGCATATACAGCTATTTTGTGATCGATTGTTGTCATACCGAATGCCTTTCGTAAGTTATAAGGAATAAAAGAAACATCATTTCCGGCTTTAGGCAACAAGCCTTCGTTGACCGAGAGCAATATCAAATGTTTGAAGTCAAGATTGCGTGTTTCCAAAACTCCCATGATTTGCATACCGATAGCCGGTTCGCCATGGAACGGGATATTCGTACTTGACAGGACTCGTTTCAAAAGGCGTTGGAATGTTTCTGTTTGTATTGTCAATTCATTTTCTTCTATCAATGTATGGAAACGATTGATTAATGTATAAGTCTGGAAAAGTCCTTCACGGTATAATTGTTCAGAGGTATCATCGGATGCTATTTCTTTTTGTCTATAAAGAATAGCCACATTTCTTAGAGCGTGAGAAAGTTTTTCACACAAGTCCAGATTGCATGTACATGGAGTAAAGATCAAAGATAAAATTTCGTCCAATTGAAGTTCGGAAGGAAGCGGATAAAAGCGATTGTTTTTTGTCAGTGTTTGAATAAGTCCTTCTGTTTGTGACGATAAAATGCGAGTATAAGGATGTTTCAGGACACTGATTACTTCGCTAAAGCGAAACCTTTTATTTTGTGCATTATAACCGGAGGTATGAAGAGCCAGTAGAGTGTTTATAAAACTATAGGCTGGGGTTTGCGAAAGAGGGAACCCCATTGTTATGTTTATATGCTTTATATTTTCGGGAAGAGAGTGAAGCACCGGTTGTAAAAGAGCTTCGTTGCATAGTACGACGGCAGTCTCTTTTTCCGGGATTGTCAGATTCTGGCGAATCCATTGTGGCAGGTATCTAGCCTGCCCGTTTTCGGTGGGAGACTCGATCAATGTGATGTTTTTAGGATGACTTAAGTTGTCAAAACACGATGCTGGAAGTTCAGACGGGAAATCTTGTAGGTTTCGTAAAATAAACTCTCCGGCTTCGTGTAGATGTTTATTGGTGTAAAATATGTCATAATCCCAATAAAACCGGGCTTTACCGGCTTTATATAAGCTACTGAATAAGGCATGTTCTACTTTGTTTAATACATTAAAGCCAACAAATACATATCGTTTGTATGGTAATGTTTCTACATTGAGTGTTTCTATTACGTTGCGATATAACATTCCTTCGTATGCGATATTTTGCGATTCCAGCAATTTCCTGTAATTCGTATAGATGTTTCCCAAAGAATCCCATAACATCATGAAGCGTTTCTTTAGTTCTGTTGGTTGATTGATGAAGAAGTTTTGAAAGAAACGTGCTAATGTTTTTTTCTGTTCCTCATCAAGAAAATCGTAATCATCTGTTAACGCATTTAAATCTTTCAGGTTATTGAAAAGTATCTTTGTCGGGACTAAGTTTTTATCAGCATCGTCAAAATCGGCAATTAACATTTCTCCCCAAAAATAAAAGTCGTCTAAAGTCTCTTTGCTTTCTGTTTGTTGGCAGAATATTTTATAGAGGTCGCATACTAATTTGATAGGGTCTCCAATTTCAAGATCGGACAACTCTCTGAATAATTCGCTTATGCTAATATAAGTAGGAGACCAGATGGGGCGATTGCTTTCCTGTGCCAAATATTCATTAAAGAAGAGACAGGCACGTTTGTTGGGAAAGACTACGGCAATGTTTGTGAAGTCTCCATTTTCTTTATAATATAAATCGTGTGCTACTTGTTTTAAAAAAGTTTCCATATAAGCGGCATCTAAAATATTTCAGTTAATTGGTTTTTAAAGACATACCAAAGAAATCCTTTTACTTCTTTGTAGCCCATTTCTGTTAATAATTTCATATATTTCTGAACTTGTGAAACATATTCTTCTTTTTCCATACCGAATTTGAAATCAACAACGATAGCCTTGTCTTTTTTTATCATCACTCTGTCCGGACGCTTGGATTGCATGTTGCCGTCAGTGTCGAGATAAAGTATGTTGCATTCATTATAAATTTCCCAGCTTCCATCGTACCATTGTTGTACTTGCGGATTATTCAAAGCCCATTGTGCCAACCGGTATATTTGTTTTTCTTGTTCTGCCGATTCTATAATCCCGTCGAAATAGAGTCGATGTATAGCTCGGGGAAGGTCGCTTTGCTTTTTTATGGAAGCGAAAACGTTGTGTAACAAGAGTCCTTGTTGTATGTACTGGTCTTTGGGGCTTTCATGCTCATCGTGATAGATGAACCGGACGGAACGATTCGATTGTTTAAATTCCACAGTCGCTTGCATTGTTTCCGTTGAAACAGGTATTGTTTGCGCATGTTGTGACAATCGGTTTTGTGAGTCTTTTTGTATAGTGATTTGCGAAGGAACAATTTCTCCGTAAATATAAGAAAGAGAAGTTGTAGTTTCACGTTGTGGCATTTCTGGAGAATCATCATGAGATACGATTTGAAACGGGATTGAATCAATTTGTAAAAGAGCCTGTGAAAGAAGTTCAGAAACCGTTTTGCTTTGTTCTGTTTGTCCTATGATGATTAAATTTTTACAAGCACGTGTAAAAGCTACATACAGCAGGTTTAAGTTGTCTATCCATAATTGGATGCGCTCTTCTATATAATTATTCCGGAAGATTGATTCGTTCATTAAACTTGAATAATTGATAGGAATTAAGTTTAATTCATTAAAAGGTTTGATGTTTGAAACTTCTTTTGTATCCGACAAAGAGCACCAAAGAAGGTGGTTTTGGACTTCATTTTCCATCTTCCAGTCACAAAAAGGAAGTAAAACCGTATGAAATTCCAATCCTTTGGATTTATGAATAGAAAAAATCCGTATCCCATCGATCTCACCCGATGGAATATTTTTGTCGTGTAAAGTCTCTTCCCAATATGAAAGGAACGCCGTCAGTTCTGATGAGTTTTCTTGAATGTAATCGGTTACAGCATCGTAAAAGGCGAAAAGATAAGCATCTTGCTTTTTTATTTTCTGCATGTCGAAAATAGAGAACAGTCTTTCTAATAATTCGTAAAGGGGCATAAACTTTAATTTGTCTTTTTGAAGAGTAAACCCGGCTGGCAGATATGTTTCTGTATCCGAAAGAATGTCGTTAAGCGGGATTTCACGTTTGCATATCTCATGTTGGTAATTGATAGCAAGACGTGCCTTGGCAATGATACTTTCTTCAGAGGTAAGCACATAAAGAGCATCTATCATCATACGAACAGCTAAAGATGCATCCAGTTTAAATGCCTCATCCGAGACGATGCAATATGGAGTATTTTTTTCAAAATAATCGGCAATGACAGGTATGAGTTTATTCTTTCTCACCAAAATAGCAATATCATTGGGGGAAACATTTTGTGCGATGAGCGAATCTATCTCATCGGATAAAACTTCCAGTGTTGTTTCTTCGTAAGGATTTTCTTGTGAGTTGGGGAGAAATGTTATTTTTACGTAACCTTTTTCTTCTTTTTTTGCGGTTTTCTGGCACACATCATTGTATGCTTCTTGCAGGATTTTGCAAGATTGGTTTGTTTCTTTTTGATAGCAGTCGCATAGGAATTGGCAAGCCGACCGGAAGATTGCATTGTTAAATTGTATGATACGAGTTTCACTCCGCCAGTTGGTATCGAGTGTATGTTCGCTTATGTGTAGGCTTTTGTCGTTTTTTAGTTCTGCAAGAATCCGCCAGTCGCCACTCCTCCAGCGGTAAATACTTTGCTTAATATCTCCTACAATCAAACTTCCGTCTTTTTGCGATAAGCTATCTTCCAGCAGAAGATGAAAGTTCTCCCATTGCAAATGGGATGTGTCTTGGAATTCATCGATCATGACCGTATTGATGAAAGAACCTATTTTCTCGTAGATAAACAAAGCATCTCCCTTATGAATCAGTTCGTGTAGCAGTGCATTTGTATCAGATAAGATAAACCGGTTGTGCAATCGGTTCTGTACTCTTACTTCATTGTCTATGCTGTTTAATAACCGAAGATTGTTTAAATAGCGTAGCGAAAGGTTACAAGAATTGACAATTTTATTATTTACTTGGCGTGCATTTTCTGCTTTGGTTAGGAGAGGAATCAATTCCTTTTCTGCGATGTCTCCTATTTCGTTTCGTTTAGGGGATGTTTTAGCATACCAGTTACTTTTATGCTCTAAACAATCTTTGACAGTCGATGTATATATTTTGTTTGTTAAATTGCCATTTGCCAACTTATTGAAATAACTGGCTATACCATTGTTTCCTTTTTTTAAGTCGGAAGTGGAGAGGCCGTTTTCTGCCAATATAGTAAGAAACCTGCAACTGAACTCTTTCATTTCTTGTAACGAGGCGGTACGAAGGGCATTTAATTCTTTTCGGTAATTAGGAATGAATTCAGGATGGGTCAGTTTTTCTCGTAGTGTTTCTCCTTTTTTGATATAGTCTTCATTGAAAATATTTGTACCAAAACGTTTTATTTCGTTCGAGATATTCCAACGTTTATCGTCGGCTATTCGTTCTT
>DXCG01000138.1 GCA_019116145.1 Candidatus Phocaeicola gallistercoris | reverse complement strand
GGCGTGTTTCAGGGTCTTTCCACCATTTCTCCCACGAGTCTGGAAGCAATTCTTTGGTGTTCGAGATATAACCGATAGGCGCGTCAAACCATACATAGAGCACTTTGCCTTCGGCTCCTTCTACGGGAACGGGAATACCCCAGTCGAGGTCACGGCTCACGGCACGAGGCTGAAGTCCCATATCGAGCCACGACTTGCATTGTCCGTACACGTTGGGACGCCATTCTTTGTGGTCTTCCAATATCCATTGGCGCAGCCATGCTTCGTGCTTATCGAGGGGCAGATACCAGTGCTTGGTTTCTTTCATTACGGGTTCGCTTCCGCTGATGGCACTCTTCGGATTGATGAGTTCCGTAGGCGAAAGAGTGGAGCCGCACTTCTCACACTGGTCTCCGTAAGCTCCTTGCGCGTGGCAACGAGGACATTCGCCCGTGATGTAGCGGTCGGCAAGGAAAGTCTTCGCTTCTTCATCGTAATACTGCATCGAAGTCTTTTCGATGAACCCGCCTTTATCATAAAGAATGCGGAAGAACTCCGATGCCGTGTCGTGATGAATTTGTGAAGTTGTCCGTCCATAAACATCAAATGAAATTCCAAATTCCTCAAAAGATTTTTTGATTAATGTATGGTAATGGTCTACGATATCTTGTGGGGAAACTCCTTCTTTCTTTGCACGAATAGTAATAGGAACACCATGCTCATCGGATCCTCCTATGAAAAGGACATCTTCTTTCTTTAAACGAAGATAACGTACATAGATATCGGCTGGGACATAAACTCCAGCTAAATGTCCGATGTGGACAGGTCCGTTAGCATAAGGCAGTGCCGAGGTGACGGTAGTCCGTTTGAATTTCTTTTCCATATATGTTTGTTGTTTATTTGTTAGTGGAATATACATGTTGCAAAGTTAGTTAAAATATGCGATTTATGGATATGAGATTAAAAGATGTTGATAAGAGTTGATATAGAAAGCAGCAAAAGCTGTTTCATTATTTGAATATCTTTCTACATGAAACAGCTTTTGTCGTAAAAATAAGATGAAAAGAATTGTAGACTTGTTCTTTTTATTTGTTAGTTAATTCTTTCGCTTTAAGTGGTTCATCGGTTGTTAAATAGTCTACTTTCATGTCGATTAAGCGTTGCATATCTTTGTCGTTGTCAACCGTCCATGTGTTTACTTTCATTTTAGCATTGTGTGCTTCTTCTATCCATTCAGGATGTTTATAAAGAACATTAAAGTGGTAATCAATGCCATTTATACCTTTACTTTTCAGTTCTTTGGGTGAAATGTCACCGTTTAAGTAAGCAATTTCCGATTTTGGAGTAAGTTTAGCCAACTGTTCGCAGATATTTAGGCTGAATGAGATATATTCAACTTTTCTAGTAAGCTTGTATTTTTTTACCATTCTTACGATAGTTTCCACTGCTTGATCTTCAATCTCTTTTGTCTTGTGCGGTTTGATTTCCAAAATGAGTTGCACATCCAGTTTTTTCCCTGCTTTCAGATAGTCCTCTAAAGTAGGTAATTTTTCGCCGTTTGAAATGGTTATATTTTTTAATTTTTCGTATGGAGTATTTCCTATAACAATTCCATGAATGGCATCATCATGATTTACAACGACAACTCCATCGGATGTAAGTTGTACGTCAAATTCCGATCCATAGACATCGGCTTCAGCTGCCTTTTGGAGGGCAGTGATAGAGTTTTGCGCAGAGCTTTCTGTTTTCCAGAATCCTCGGTGAGCAATTACTTTTGTTTGAGCCTGTACCCCTGTTATGCAGCAAAGGGATAATAAAATAAGAATAAGTGAGTGTTTGAATGTTTTCATATAGTTTTATATTTTTTTGCGGGGGGCAAGTTATGAAATAAACCTGAATATGTCAATAAAATCAGATGAAGTTTTTGTTACCCAGCCCAATTTTCTCTGTCTAAATTGCGGTAGCTGATAGCTTCTGCCAAGTGTTCTACTTGAATCTGATCGGAATGTGCTAAATCGGCTATGGTACGCGATACTTTAAGAATGCGGTCGTAGGCACGGGCGGACAGGTTTAATCGCTCCATTGCAGCACGTAATAAGCGGACTCCCTTAACGTCTGGTTGTGCATATTGTTGTAAAAGACGTGAAGTCATTTGTGCGTTACAATGCACGCCATATATGCTTTTAAAGCGTTGGGCTTGAATTTGTCTTGCTTGAATGACTCTTTCGCGTATTGTAGCACTTGTTTCCCCTTGTGCTTTTTCTGATAATTTTTCAAAAGGAACCGGGACAATTTCAATTTGTATATCGATACGGTCGAGTAGTGGTCCGGAAATTTTATTTAAATAACGTTGGACTTGTCCGGGAGTACATACACAATTCCGTGTAGGGTGGTTATAGTATCCACAAGGGCATGGGTTCATTGAAGCGATCAGATTGAAACTTGCAGGGTAAGTCAGGGTATATTTGGCTCTTGAGATGGTGATGCAACGATCTTCCAATGGTTGTCTGAGAACTTCGAGTACGCTTCTGTTGAATTCGGGAAGTTCATCTAAAAAAAGGATACCGTTGTGTGCCAGACTTATTTCACCGGGTTGAGGAGAAGCTCCACCCCCTACCATGGCAACTTGCGAGATTGTATGGTGAGGGTTTCGGAACGGTCTTGTAGCAATGAGTGATGAATCCTGTCCAAGTTTGCCGGCTACAGAATGAATTTTCGTTGTTTCCAAACTTTCCGAAAGAGACAGCGGGGGGAGGATACTGGGGAGACATTTTGCCATCATTGATTTCCCGCTTCCGGGGGCACCTATCATAATTAAATTATGTCCTCCTGCAGCAGCAACTTCTAAAGCTCTTTTTACATTCTCTTGTCCTTTTACGTCTGCAAAGTCGCATGAAAAATGTGTTTGGTTTTCATAAAATTCATTGCGAGTGTCTACGATAGTGGGTGATAAAGTTTGTTTGCCATTAAAAAAGTCGATGACTTCTGTAATATTTTCTATTCCATATACATTTAGATTATTGACGACAGCCGCTTCCCGAGCATTTTGTTTAGGGAGGATAAATCCTTCGAATCCTTGTTCACGTGCAGCGATGGCAATAGGCAAGGCTCCTTTAATGGGTTGCAGGCTACCATCGAGACTTAATTCTCCAATGATGAGATATCGGTGTAAGTTTTCACTTGACATATTGCCTGTGGCAGCTAAGATTCCTATGGCGAGGGGAAGGTCGTATGATGAGCCTTCTTTTCGTATGTCTGCCGGAGCCATATTTACTACAATCTGGCAAGTCGGGAATTTATACCCGTTGACTTGCAGTGCAGAGACAATGCGTTCGTGACTTTCTTTTACGGCAGAATCCGGTAATCCTACTAAAAAGAATTTGATACCTCGCGATGTGTTTACTTCAATAGTGACAATAGTTGCATTGATGCCTTGTACGGCAGCTCCAAATAATTTTATTAGCATTTAAGGTTTTTTGTTAAAGGGTAAATATAAGTTATTGGTCGGAAATGAGTTGATCGATTTCTTGAAGCAATTCAAGTCCATAAAGATTGTTTGCAATAATCTTACGATTCTGATTTATCAGAATATTGCAGGGTAATGTTTTAATTTTATTTTGTTTTATAATCGTATTGTTCCAACCTTGAAAATCGCATGTTTCAATCCATTGCTTGGTGTCTTCTTTGCAAAAAGATAGCCATGATTGCTTGTTATAGTCAAGGGAGATATTAATTATCCGGAAGTTTTCTTTCGGTAGTTTTTCCATTATGTTTGAAAGTGAATCTCTTGCTGTAAGACTTTTCGAATCCCAACTTGCCCAGAAATTGACCAGTGTATAATTGGTCGTTTTGTTGTCCCATGGGACATATTCGTTTTCTCTGTTTTTACATGAGAAATAAGCCATGAATTCATTGCTCCTATTAAGCTCTTTATTATTTGTTTTTACAAAATCTTTCATGACCGGATTTAATATCCGGCTGTCTTTGATGTGTCCCTGTAGAGGTTGGATAAGTTGTTCTATTTTGTCTATATCCGGCTGTCTTGCTTGTATAAAATATTGGTTAATAAGATAAGCCGATACAAAAGACTCAGGGTGGGTTTTAATAAAAGATTCGGCTTTTGCTAAAATTGAGTCCTTATTGGTAACATTATGAATGCTTTTTAAAAAGGAGCCGTACAGTCCGTTATCTCCATCACCTTCTATGATAGGATGTGTAAATGATCCTTTTATGGAAACATGTTGTAGCTTGTCGGCAAAGATGGGGATAATGTTACCTTCGGGTGTCACAAGTCGGATTAAATGAATCGTGTCGGGTATAAAAGTATAAATAAATTTCCCGTTATTTGGATAAATGGTATCGAGCTTAGTATCCGGGTCATCGTATATAGCCAAGATGGGCGTTTGGATAGAATCGTTTAATTCCGCTTTTAGTACGAAATGAGGATCTTTTTTGCATGCAGTGCTGCAAAGTATAATAAGAAAAGTGAATAATAGATTTCTCATATCCGATTCTTTTTCTGCGAAAGTATACAATTTTTTGTAAAACTCCTTCTATTTTATTCGTTTTTTGCTGAAGAATGAGCTGAAAGGTGGAATAAAAAAGGTCGGAACACCTTGATGTATTCCGACCTTTTTAACGTAATATATCAATATTGATTATTTGATTTCATTTGCATATTTTGCAAATTCACGGTCGTTTTGAGCATTTGCTGCTAAAGTAGCATCTTTTTGGGCAACTTTAGCCATGCTTGATTTAACCAAGTCTGCATTGTTTGTTCTTGCACCAACAATAGCCATCAAGTAATCGGTGTAAGCATCTGCATTTTTCACTGCAGTCAATGTGTTTTTAGCTTTGTTGTAGTCTTTTGCCAATATTTGAGCTAAAGCAGCAGAGTTGGTTTTTGTGTCACCAAATGCTTGTACAGCGCGGTCGTATTGACCTAATTTGATATACAAGTTACCCAATGCTTCGTTTGCGGTGTTGGCTCCAGTCGATTTGCTTAAATAAGTTTCAGCATCAGCGACATTTCCTTTAACCAATTCACATAAACCAAGGTTTGTATTTGCTTCAGGAGCATTTGTGTTTTTACCTGCTGCTTGTTTGAAGTAATTTTCAGCGGCGTCAAAGTTACCAGCTGCGTAAGCCATTAAACCTAAGTTGTTGTAAGCACGGTAATCGTTCGGATATTTTTGAATTGTTTTCTTGTAGATTGCTTCTTTACGTGCGTTGTCTTGGGTTAAAGTAGCGGCATACAATAATTCATCTGCACTGATAGAATCTTCATTTGCATCGAACGCAGCATTGATTTCTTCATCGCTACGACCGATAACATCGTAGTTTGCTGTTAAACGAGCACGACGCAATTGTGGAAGAATTTCATCAGCCAAAGTTTTGTAAACTGAAGAGATGTTTTTGATTTCAGTTTCACGTTGTTCAGGATCAGAATACATAGAAAGAACACGCAAGATTAAATCTTTGTCTTGAATATTTGATTTAGAAACTAATTCTTGGAATCCTTCCCAGTCTTGTGCTGTGTATTTTGCATCAACTTCTGTGTCGATTTTACCTTTCTTCAGTTGTTGATTCATATACTTTTCTGTATTGTTCTGACGGTCTTCTGCTAAAGTAGTATTCAGTTTCACACCACCATCAGGAGAAGCATAGGCAGAAATTTCAATGTTATTCAGCTTGTAATTCTTTGTGTCACCTGCTACAGCTACAACTTGCTTGTTGAAATCTTTGATGCCTTCAGATTGTAATTCGCTTGCACGAAGGTTTGCTTGTTGAATCAAGAACATGATTTGGGCATTTTTCTTCTGTTCAACAATACGTTGATACTTGTCTGCTGCATAAGCTGCGTTTGCAGATTTGACAGTTGGTAATTCAGATGTGGCAATTACACCATCGGCAATTTTTACAGAAGGAATAGTGTATTCTTTTTTTCCTTTTTTTATCTTGAAATCAAGATATAATTCCGATTTAGCCATTTCAGGGATATAATCGAAAGATGCTTTCATTGTATAAGTTCCACCTGCCTTATAAGAAATAGTTTGGTCATTTCCTTTAACTTTTTCTCCTTGGAATTTAGCTGGCTGACCTTTTGCTTCGCCACCATCCCATCTTAAAACGGGAGTAACCTCTACGGTTGCATTTTTCTTAAAATACTTTTCAGGGAATTTACCTGTGATAGTAACAGGAACTTTACCTCCAACTGCCTCTAATACTTCTGGATTTGTAGTGAAGTAATCGGCAGACAATTCACCCATTTTCCCACATGAAGAAAGAGCGAATACTAACATTGCCACTAAGGGCAAATACAACTTCTTAATCATGATTTTATAAATTTAGTTAGGTTTATATTAAAAATTCTATTTTTTTAAGAAAATACTATTTGGGGGCAAAGATAAGAAAAACTCTATTAGGTGTTAACTTTTTGCTTCTTTTTTTCTTAATGAGATTAAAAAAAAGATTAAATTGTGTTCTTCTTTCTTGTATTTTTGTTTCTGGGATGATGTTCTATGATTTCTTCTCGAAGCATTGTACGGTCTATGTGAGTATATATTTCAGTAGTTCCGATACTTTCGTGTCCTAACATGATTTGAATGGCGCGTAAATTGGCACCTCCTTCTAATAAATGGGTTGCAAATGAATGTCGGAAAGTATGTGGGCTTATTTTTTTCTTTAAATTAATTTGTGTGGCCAGTTCTTTTATAATATGGAAAACCATAATGCGAGAAATATTCTTCCCGAAGCGACTGATAAATACAAAATCTTCGTATTTGGGCTTTATATGCATTTGATTGCGGGAAAGAAAATAGTTTTGCAGTTCTTTAATTGCGCGTGGAGAGATCGGTACGAGGCGTTGCTTGTTTCCTTTTCCTTCTACTTTAATGAAATTGTCTTCTAAATATAGATTCGATAATTTTAAGTTGCATAATTCGGATACTCGCAGACCGCAGCTGTATAAGGTTTCTAAGATGGCGCAGTTACGTTGCCCCTCATTTGTGCTTCTGTCAATGGCAGCTATAAGGCGATCTATTTCTTCTACCGTCAAAACTTCTGGTAAGTGATGGCCGATTTGTGGCGATTCTAATAATTCGGTAGGGTCTTGTTGGATATAGTTGTCTAAAACTAAGAAATGGTAAAAAGCCCGTATTCCTGACAAAATGCGAGCTTGAGAGCGGGGGTGTATTCCTATGTCGCGGAGACCGGCGGAAAAGTTTTCTAAATTTTCTAATGTAACCTCTAAATAGTTGATGTTTTCAATAGCCAAATAAGCAAATAGCTTATCTAAATCTGTTAAATAGGCATCAATGGTATTGGAAGATAATGATTTCTCTAATTTCAGATATTGTTTATACTTTATTATTATCTCAATGGATTTCTCGTTTGGTTTCATTTCTTTTTCCTATCTTTGCCGCAAATTTAACAAATATAGAAAAAGGTTATAGGGTAAGTCATGAAAATACAGATAATAAATGGACCGAATATAAATTTGTTGGGTAAGCGAGAACCTTCAATTTATGGAACTTCATCGTTTGAAGATTATTTGAAGTTGCTGAAATCACAATATCCGGATGTAGAGATGGCTTATTTCCAGTCGAACATAGAAGGCGAATTAATTGATAAAATACAAGAAGTAGGATTCTCATACGATGGTATTTTACTGAATGCAGGTGCTTATACGCATACTTCAATTGCATTGCAAGACGCCATTCGTTCTGTAGAGACTCCTGTTGTGGAACTCCATATTTCTAATGTGTACAAGCGTGAAGAATTTCGTCATCATTCTATGATTTCATGCGCTTGCATTGGGGTTATTTGTGGTTTTGGACTTGATTCCTATCGGTTGGGAATTGAGTCTTTTTTGAATAGAAAATAGGTATAAATTTAGTTAGGAGAGGTAAATTATGATGCTTAAACAAACAAAAATAGTTGCGTCTATTTCAGATTTGCGTTGTGAAGAAGATTTTATTAGAGACCTTTTCAATGCTGGCATGAACGTTGTCCGAATGAATACAGCTCATGCAAATCGCGAAGGATTTGAAAAATTGATTGCAAATGTGCGTCGGGTTTCGAACAGAATTGCCATATTGATGGATACAAAAGGTCCCGAAGTTCGTACCACGGCAAGTGCAGAAGGTCCGATAGATTTCAAGACAAATGATAAAGTATGTATTGTTGGAAATCCGGAAATAGAAACAACTCATAATTGTATTGCCGTAACTTATCCTGATTTTGTTCAGGATTTGGAAATCGGGGCGAAGATATTGATAGACGATGGTGAATTGGAATTGCGGGTGGTCGATAAAGGAAAAGATGAACTTTTCTGCGAAGTGTGTAATGATGCAACATTAGGAAGCCGGAAAAGTGTGAATGTGCCGGGGGTACGCATCAATTTGCCTTCATTGACGGAAAAAGACAAGAATAATATTTTGTATGCAATAGAAAAAGATATAGATTTCATTGCCCATTCTTTTGTGCGCAATAAACAAGATGTACTTGATATTCGTGAAATATTAGATGCTCATCATAGTGATATAAAGATTATCGCCAAAATAGAAAATCAAGAAGGTGTTGATAATATCGATGAGATATTAGAGGTTGCCGATGGAGTAATGGTTGCCCGTGGAGATTTAGGAATTGAAGTCCCACAAGAACGCATTCCGGGAATCCAGCGGAAATTGATTAAGAAATGTATTTTGGCGAGAAAGCCGGTTATTGTCGCGACTCAGATGCTTCATACTATGATAAATAATCCACGACCTACACGTGCGGAAGTTACCGATATAGCCAATGCTATTTATTATAGAACCGATGCACTGATGTTGAGTGGAGAAACGGCTTATGGGAAGTATCCGGTTGAAGCTGTAAAAACTATGGCAAAGATAGCTGCACAAGCCGAAAAAGATAAAATGGAGGAGAACGATATTCCAATTCCTTTAACTCCTGAGAATACCGATGTAACAAGTTTTTTAGCTAAACAGGCGGTAAAAGCCACTTCTTTAATGCCTATCCGTGCAATTATTACAGATAGTTTTAGTGGATTGACGGCTAGGAACTTGGCTGCTTTTCGTGGAAAATATCCAGTTTTGGCTGTTTGTTATAAAGAAAAGACCATGAGACATTTAGCCTTATCTTATGGTGTTGAGGCTATTTATATGCCTGAAAAAGCTAATGGGCAAGAATATTATTTTACGGCATTGCGCAAATTGTTGAAAGACGGTGTCTTATCGAAAAACGATATGGTTGCTTATTTGAGTGGGGGAAAATCGGGAACAAAAACATCGTTCTTGGAAATTAATCAGGTGGATGATGTCTTAAAATATGCAGACGATTATGTATTGCCCAATCGGAATCGTTATTTATAATTCTCTCTATAGTTGGAAGAATGAAAGAGACGGACGATTTAGATAATTATATATTGCAACATATTGATAAAGAGAATGCATATTTAAGGGCTTTATATCGCGACACACATATTAAGCTCCTGCGTCCGCGTATGGCTTCCGGACATTTGCAAGGAAGAGTCTTGAAAATGTTAGTAACCATGATACGGCCAAAGCAAGTTTTGGAAATAGGAACTTATAGTGGTTATTCTGCTCTTTGTTTGGCCGAAGGACTGGAAGACGGTGCAATGCTCCATACATTTGAAATTAATGATGAGCAAGAAGATTTTACTCGCCCATGGTTGGAAAATTCACCTTATGCCGATAAAATTACGTTTTATATAGGAGATGCTTTGCAAATGGTTCCGGCAATGGATATCCAATTCGATCTTGTATTTATTGATGGGAACAAGCGTTATTACGTAGAGTATTATGAGATGGTTTTAAATAAGATGGCATCGGGTGGTTATATTATTGCTGATAATACATTATGGGATGGACATGTATTGGAGGATGATTATGCAAAAGATGCCCAGACTCTTGGAATTAAAAAATTTAATGATAAAATAGCAGTCGATACGCGAGTGGAAAAAGTTATTTTGCCGATGCGTGACGGATTGACTATCATAAGAAAAAAATAGAAGGAAAATGGAAACGACCAGACAGCACAAAATTGCTCGTTTGATTCAGAAAGAGTTAAGTGAGATTTTTTTATTGCAGACAAAAGCAATGCAAGGGGTATTGGTTTCTGTAAGTGCCGTACGTATAAGTCCGGATATGAGTTATGCTCGTGCATATATAAGTGTATTCCCTTCAGAGCGCAGTGCAGAAATTGTAAAAAATATCAATGAAAACGTAAAAGCAATTCGTTTCGAATTGGGGAAAAGGGTACGTTTTCAATTGCGTATTATTCCGGAATTGAAATTTTTTGTGGATGATTTGTTAGACTATGTCGACCATATTGATGAATTATTGAAAAAATAGCATTCGTTCTATTGGGTGAAGCGGTAGATAAATGATAGTATGAATTTCCCGTTATACATTGCATACCGGTATTTGTTTTCCAAGAAATCTCACAATGCAGTCAATGTTATTTCTATTGTTTCTGTTTGTGGAGTAGCCTTGGCTACGCTGGCTCTTGTCTGTACACTGTCTGTTTTCAATGGTTTTCAAGATTTGATTTCTACTTTTTTTACAGCATTCGATCCGCAATTGAAAATAATTTCCGCACAAGGCAAGGTCTTCGATGGGAATGATGAACGTATATTGCAGCTTCGCTCATTGCCTGAAATCGAAGTTTATTCAGAATCATTGGAAGATAATGTAATGATTCAGTATCAAGACCGTCAGGTGATGGGAGTATTAAAAGGTGTGGAAGATAATTTTGTGAGGTTAACCCCCATTGACAGTATTTTAATTGGTCGGGGGAATTTGCTTCTGCACGATGAAGTTGCCGATTATGCTATTCCGGGCATTCAGCTATTGTCTGCTTTGGGAACAAGCATTCGCTTCTTAGATCCATTGGAAATTTATGCACCCAAGAGAGGAAAGAAAGTAAATGTTGCCAATCCGAGTACTAATTTTGTGAAGGGAAATCTTTTTTCTTCAGGATTGTCGTTTATTGTCAATCAGGAAAAATACGATGCAGCCTATATATTGACGTCTTTAGATTTCGCCAGAAATTTATTTCAATATACAACAGAAGTCAGTGCCATTAATATAAAACTGGTTCCGCATGCCAATCTCAATCAGGTAAAACAGAAAATTGAAAAATTGTTGGGCAACGATTTCATTGTGCAAGACCGGTATGAACAACAGGCAGATACCTACCGGATAGTAAAAGTGGAAAAGTTTATTTCTTATTTATTTCTTACGTTTATTTTGGTGATAGCTTGTTTCAATGTAATTGGTTCTCTTTCAATGTTGATTATAGACAAGCGTGAAGATGTGATTACGTTGCGTAATTTGGGAGCAAATAACCGTCAGATAATGCGTATATTTCTTGTTGAAGGGTGGTTGATTTCCTTTGTTGGAGCAATTATCGGTGTTGGTTTAGGATTGTTGCTTTGCTGGATTCAGCAGGAGTATGGCATTATTACATTAGGAACATCAGGAAGTTTTATAGTCGATGCCTATCCGGTAAGCGTTCATCTGTCCGATATTTTAGTGATATTTGTAACCGTTTTGCTTATCGGGCTTGCATCAGTATGGTATCCGGTTCATTCTCTTAGGAAAAGGCTGGTAAAAAAATAAAATAGTGCGGGGATGTGATTATTTTGAATCACATCCCCGCATTTCTTTTTGTTATAAAGCCTCTGTTTAGTTTTCCGCCAAGATAAAGTCCAATTGCTTTTTCTCCAAATTAGTGCGTGCAACCTTTATTTTTATAGGGTCGCCTAAACAGAATTTCTTATGATGGCGTCTCCCGATGAGGCAGTAATTTTTTTCATCGAAGTCGTAATAATCGTTGCCTAAATCGCGCATGGGAATCATGCCTTCACATTTGTTTTCATTGATTTCCACATAAACGCCCCATTCGGTTACTCCAGAAATCGTGCCATCGTAAACGTTGCCAATTCGTTCGCTCATGAACTCTACTTGTTTATATTTCACAGAAGCTCTTTCGGCACTGGCTGCTGTTTGTTCCATTGCAGAACTATGTTCGCATAGATTTTCGTATTTGCCAGCCTGTACAGTTCTTCCTCCTGTTTCGTAGCGTGTAAGCAAACGGTGTACCATTAAGTCGGGATAACGTCGGATAGGTGAAGTAAAATGGGTATAATAATCGAATCCCAAGCCATAATGTCCGATATTGTATATAGAATATCGTGCTTTCTGCATGGCTCTGATAGAAATTGTCTCTATCAAATCTTGTTCTTTTTTCCCATTGACCTCATTCATCAATCGGTTCAGCGATTTCGATATATCTGTTTTGCTACCCGATGTTCTGATTTTATATCCAAAGCGGGTGATGAACTGATTCAGGTTCTCCAATTTATCCGGGTCGGGCAAGTCGTGAATGCGGTATGGAAAAACTTTCGGTTTTTTGTTTTTGGGCACTTTCCCAATGTGTTCGGCTACTGTCCGATTTGCCAATAACATAAATTCTTCAATCAGCTTATTAGCTTCTTTCGATTCTTTAAAGTACACACTGACAGGCTTCCCGTTTTCGTCTATTTCAAATTTAACTTCACAGCGGTTGAAATTGATAGAGCCGGCAGCCATTCTCTTTTCCCGTAAAATCTGCGCCAGTCTGTTCAGTTCCAATATCTCTTCTTTGTATTCACCCTCTCCGGTTTCTATGATATTTTGTGCTTCTTCGTAAGAAAACCGTCTGTTCGACTTAATGACTGTATGCCGGATACGGAAATTTTTCACTTCAGCTTTATCGTCCATGTCGAAGATAACAGAATACGCAAGTTTTTCTTCATCAGGGCGAAGCGAGCAGATAAAATTGCAGAGCCGTTCCGGTAGCATCGGAATGGTACGGTCTACCAGATAAACGGATGTTGCCCTTTTCGATGCTTCTTTGTCGATGATACTTCCTTCTTTTACATAGTGAGACACATCGGCTATATGGACACCCACTTCCCACAGATTGTTTTTCATTTTCCGGATAGACAGCGCGTCATCGAAATCTTTAGCATCTTTAGGGTCAATGGTAAAGGTCACTACATCGCGGAAGTCTTCACGTTCGGCATAATCTTGTGCGGTAATTTCAGCATGCAATTTTTCGGCAGCATCTTCTACTGCCTTCGGGTATGTATATGGTAAGCCGTATTCTGCCAAGATAGCGTGCATTTCAGTCGTGTTTTCACCGGCTTTCCCAAGGATATCGATAACCTCTCCGAACGGATTTTTGGCATCTTCCGGCCAGTCTGTAATTTTTACAATAGCTTTGTCGCCATTTTTC
>DXCG01000137.1 GCA_019116145.1 Candidatus Phocaeicola gallistercoris | reverse complement strand
GGTTCCACCTCTTCCCATTCCGAACAGAGAAGTTAAGCTTCGTCACGCCGATGGTACTGCCTTTTGGTGGGAGAGTAGGTAGTCGCCGTTTTACGTTTGGTTGCAGGGGTCCGGTCACCAACAGTGGCCGGGCTCCTTTTTTTGTGGGTGTGTGTGCCATGGGGATGTCCGGGACATGCACCCTGTTTTTTCAATGAAAGTCCCTTCATGGAATTTATTTTCGTGCCCGCCTTTTGGGAAAATGTCTTGAGTTTTCTTTGGGAATCCCTGCTGGTTTCAGTTGATAATATAGTACAATATAATGCAGATATCAGAATGCTAAAGAAAATATATGCTTATATATATACCATAAAGCAAATAGTTATTCAACTGCCGATTAATTATTAAAATAGTATCTTTTTGTAAAGGTTGAAAGAAATTCATCGATCTTGTTTTGTCGTTTTGATATATTTTATTTCTTCATTCTTTTTTATTGTATAGCATTTGGGATTTTGACTGTCAAAATGCATCTATAAAAATATTAAGCTATTTTCTTTGTTATTTAGTTAGTTCTATCTAATTTTGCAGAAATTAATATAATATTAATAGTGTGAGTGAATATGAAAAGAAAGTTTATGTTATTTTGTGCCTATTTGCTAATAGGTATTGGTTTAGCGATGGCCCAAGACTCAGGGATTGAGGGAATAGTGGTCGATGCAGAAAGTAACGAGCCCGTTATCGGGGCCTCGGTTTTGGTAAAAGGAACAACGGATAAAGGTACGGTAACAGATTTTGAGGGTAAGTTTACCTTAAATGTAGAGGAAGGTACAGAGTTGCGTATCTCTTCTGTAGGAATGAAAACCGTAGAGGTAAAAGCGAAGCATAAAATGACAGTGCGCATGGAATCTGACACAGAGGTGTTGCAGGAAGTTGTAGTAACCGGTATGCAACGCATTGACAAGCGTTTGTTTACTGGAGCTTCATCTCAACTATCCGGAGCTGATGTGAAAATAGACGGATTGTCTGATGTCAGCCGTAGTTTGGAAGGACGTGCAGCAGGTGTCTCTGTGCAGAATGTATCAGGAACATTCGGTACAGCCCCTAAAATTCGTGTGCGTGGTGCGACTTCTATTTATGGTAGTTCCAAGCCATTGTGGGTTATCGATGGTGTGATTATGGAAGATGCGGTTGATATTGATGCAGATGCCTTGTCATCGGGTGATGCTGAAACATTGATCAGTTCAAGCGTTGCCGGTTTGAATGCCGATGATATTGAAAGTTTTCAAATTTTGAAAGACGGTTCTGCTACTTCTATATATGGTGCACGAGCTATGGCGGGTGTGATTGTTGTTACAACAAAGAAAGGTAAAGCCGGTGTAAACAAAATCAACTATACAGGTGAGTTTACAACTCGTTTAGTTCCGAGTTATAAAGAGTTTAATATCATGAATTCGCAGGAACAGATGGGTATTTATAAAGAAATGGCCGATAAAGGATGGCTGAATGCTGCCGATTTGGCTCGTGCTTCCGATACCGGTGTATATGGTCACATGTACGATTTGATGAATACTTATAACCCTGCAACCGGACAATTTGCTTTGCCAAATACCGATGCTGCACGTAGAGGTTATTTGCGTGCGGCTGAAATGCGTAATACAGATTGGTTCGATCAATTGTTTTCTAACGCATTGCAACAAAACCACTCTGTAAGTATTTCTTCGGGTACGGAAAAAGCTTCTTATTATGCTTCATTGAGTGCAATGAACGATCCGGGGTGGTACAAACGTAGTAAAGTACAACGTTATACGGCAAACTTAAATACTACTTATAAGATTAGCAAATGGTTGTCGTTGAATTTGATCTCAAGTGGTTCATACCGTAAGCAAGAAGCTCCGGGAACTTTGAGTGCCATGGTTGATGCTGCAAGTGGAGAGGTAATGCGTGATTTCGACTTGAACCCTTACTCGTATGCATTGAATACATCGCGTGCAATGGATCCGAATACATTCTATAAATCGAATTATGCTCCTTTTAATATTTTGCATGAGTTGGACAACAACTATATGGATTTGAATATTGTCGATGTGAAATTTCAAGGTGAGTTGAAATGGAAACCGATTTCCGAATTGGAATTCTCGGCTTTGGGATCGGTAAAATACCAAGCAACATCGCAAGAGCATAATATTAAAGACGAATCCAACCAAGCAACCGCTTATCGTACAGGTATGGACGATGCTACCATTCGCGATGAGAATGACTTGTTGTATGGTGATCCTGATCTGCCTTATGAATTGCCTATCTCTATTTTGCCGGAAGGTGGTATTTATAAGCGTAACGATTATAAAATGTTGGGTGTCGATTTCCGTGGAACCATGACGTGGACACACTTGTTTGGTGAAAAACATCTGACCAGCTTGTTTGCCGGTATGGAGGTGAACAATTTGGAACGTTCGAATTCTTATTTCCAAGGTTGGGGTATGCAGTACGATTTGGGTGAAATACCAAGTTATGTATATCAGTTCTTTAAGAAAGGTATTGAGGTGGACGATAAGTATTATTCGTTGGGACACACTACTACACGTGCGGTTGCAGGATTTATGAATGCAAGCTATTCTTACGATACACGATATACATTGAACGGAACTTTCCGTTACGAAGGAACAAACCGTATGGGTAGAAGCCGTTCGGCACGCTGGTTGCCTACATGGAACGTCTCAGCAGCATGGAATGCACATGAAGAAGATTTCTTTGAAGCAGTAAGACCTACAATGTCTCACTTGACATTGAAAGCATCTTATTCGTTGACAGCCGATAGAGGTCCTGCTGATGTAACCAACTCTTTGATTGTGATGAACGGATACAATCCATATCGTCCGTTTACCGATATTCAGGAAAATGGTATCTATATTGTATATCCGGAAAACAAAGATTTGACTTACGAAAAGAAGCACGAATTGAATATCGGAGCCGATATGGGATTCTGGGACAACCGTGTAAACTTGGCTATGGACTGGTACACTCGTAATAACTACGACTTGATTGGTATTGCCAATACACCGGGTACCGGAGGTACTGTTTATGAATATGCAAACGTTGCTTCAATGAAGAGCCACGGTTTCGAATTGACATTGTCTACCAAGAATATTAAAACAAAAGATTTCAGTTGGAATACCGACTTCATTTTCTCTAAGACCAAAAATGAAGTAACCGAGTTGGATACAAGAGCCAGCATGATGGATTTGATTTCCGGAACCGGATTTGCATTGGAAGGATACCCTGTTCGCGGGTTGTTCTCTATTCCGTTTGTGGGATTGGATAAGGATGGTATCCCGATGTTCAACATCGACGGGCAAATCACCAGTACCGATATCGATTTCCAACGCCGCGATAATTTGGAATTCTTGAAATATGAAGGTCCTACAGATCCTACAATCACCGGTAGTTTTGGTAACATCTTTACTTATAAAGGATTCAAATTGAATGTCTTCCTGACTTATTCGTTCGGGAATGTGGTTCGTTTAGACCCGGTATTTAAAGCATATTATACCGATTTGTCGTCTATGCCGCGTGAATTTAAAAACCGTTGGGCAGAATCGGGCGATGAAGCAATTACTACTATCCCGGCTATTCTTTCGAAGGGTCAGTATGAAGCCAATAAGAATCTGACATACGCATACAACGCATACAATTATTCTTCAGAACGTATTGCTAAAGGTGATTTCATTCGTCTGAAAGAAATTTCGTTGATGTACGATTTCCCGAAAGCATGGATCGAACCATTGAAAGTCTCCAGCTTGTCGTTGAAAGTACAAGCTACCAACTTGATGTTGCTGTATGCCGATAAGAAATTGAACGGGCAAGACCCAGAGTTCTTTAATACGGGTGGTGTTGCATCGCCTGTTCCCAAGCAGTTTACATTTACATTACGTTTAGGAATTTAATATTAGTTATAAGAGAGTATAAAATAGCATGAATATGAAAAAATATATATACATAGGAATAATGGCTTTATCGTTGGCTTCATGTAGTGATTTTTTGGATGAATTGCCAGATAATCGTATTGAGCTGACGAAAGAAAGTCTTATCAGTAAATTGTTGGTGTCGGCATATCCTTCTACGCACAATGCTTTGATTGGTGAATTCTATAGCGATAATGTGGAAGAAAACAACCGCGCTTATACCTATTGGCAAAAACTGGAAGAAGATATTTTCAGATTGGAAGATACCTACGAAGAAAATCAAGATAGCCCTACTGCTTTGTGGCAAGATTGTTATGCTTCCATAGCTTCTGCCAATACAGCATTGCAAAAAATTGCCGAATATGGAGATCCGGCTTCTTTGAGTGCACAAAAAGGGGAAGCATTGATTTGCCGTGCTTATGCACATTTCCTGTTGGCTACCATTTTCTGTGAAGTGTACGATCCGGAAACAGCCGACCAATATATGGGTGTTCCGTATATCACAGCACCATCGACCGATATTTATCCACCAAGCGACCGTGGTACATTGGCAGAAACTTATGCTGCGATTGAAAAAGACTTGGTGGCTGCCCTTCCGTTGATTCGTGACGATGCGTATTCGGTTATCAAGTACCATTTCAACCAAAAAGCTGCTTATGCTTTTGCTGCACGTTTCTATATGTACTATCGCCAGTCGGATGGCTCAAATTATAAGAAGGTTATCGAGTACGCCGACCGTGTTTTGGGTACAGGCGATGTAACTTCTGTGTTAAGAGACTGGCATTATTTGGGAACATTGAATGCGAATAATCCTAATTCAACAACATTGGCTCCACAGTCAAGTGAATATATTTCTGCTGCTGAAGATGCTAACTTGTTGCTGCAAAGTTGTTCTTCATGTGGTGGCTGTATTGATCCGGCATGGACTATGTCAATGCGTTATGCACATAATGGTGTTACAGCAAAAGAAGATTGTGAATCTACAGGTTTGTGGGGTGGATATTCTTCTTTCTATCAACAACCATTCTCTACTACCGGTAGCCCGAAAAAAGGTTTCCGCCGGATTACGTTGATTCAAAAGGTCGCTATTTCGGGAGAATCTTTCTATCCGTATGCTGTTTATCCGGTATTTACTACCGATGAGACATTGTTGACGCGTGCAGAGGCATATACATTGCTGAAAGATTACGATGCTGCTACTTCCGATATCGCTGCATGGATTCATAATTTCACTTCAAGTAATGCAGAAGTAACCCAAGAACGTATCCAAGATTTCTATGGAAGTATGGATTATTGGGACCCGTACGAAACACAGAATGTTTCAGTAAAGAAACGTCTCTCTCCTAACTTTACGCTCGATGATGAGCAGGAAAACTTTATCCATTGTATTCTGCACTGCCGCCGTGTCTTGACATTGGGCGAAGGATTGCGTTGGCAAGATATACGTCGCTATGGTATTACGGTGTACCGTCGTTACTTTGAAGGTGACCAATTACAGCAGATACTTGATGTAATGGATAAGAACGACTTGCGTCGTGTAGTGCAAATTCCGCGTACTGCAATCATTGCAGGAGTTGAAGCTAATCCGAGATAATGTTTTTTATTTAACGATAGAAAGGAAATAACAATGAAAAAGATATATACATATTTACTTTTGGCTGTCGGGGTGGCAGGCTTAAGCGGATGTAACGGCGATGATATCGATTACGATAACAGCATCTTCTTCAATGAAGCAGAGATTGCCAACGAAGCTGCTTCCAAGAATAGTTTCGATTATTGGTTGGAAGACAATTATCTGACTCCGTACAACATCGATTTCAAATACCGCATGGAGTATAATGAAAGCGATATGGAGAAAAATCTTGTTCCTGCCGATTTCGACAAAGCCGTAGCTTTGGCAAAAATCATTAAGCACGTATGGATGGATGCGTACAATGAAGTCATTGGTGCCGAGTTCTTACGTACGTACGTTCCCAGAACATTCCACTTGGTAGGCTCTCCGGCTTACGAAAGCAGCGGTACCATGGTTTTGGGTACGGCAGAAGGCGGAAAGAAAATTACCTTGTATAATGTAAACGATTTGGATGCACAGAATCCGGATATCAATATGCTGAACGAATATTATTTCAAGACTATGCATCATGAATTTGCGCACATTTTGCACCAAACCCGTAATTACGATCCTTCGTTCGATTTGATTTCAGAAGGTAAATATATCGGTAGTAACTGGTATATTTGGACAGATCCTGAAACAGGCGATAACTATTTGCGTTCCGATTTGCAGGCTTGGCAAGATGGTTTCGTTACACCGTATGCCATGAGTGAGCCTCGTGAAGATTTCGTAGAAAACATTGCGATGTATGTGACAAACGATCAGGCTTATTGGGACAACATGTTGGCGCAGGCTGGCGAAGCAGGTGCTGAAGAGATAAACCGTAAGTTCAACATCGTGTACAATTATATGCGCGATACATGGAACATCGATTTGAACGACTTGCGTCGGGTTGTATTGCGTCGTCAGACTGAAATTCTGTCGTTAGACTTAACTGTTCCGGAAGATAATACTAACAACTAATGCTGAGATTAATTATGAAAAGATTGTTTTATATATATTTAGTGGCAGCCATAGCGTGCGTGAGTTTTCATTCTTGTTTGTTTCAGGAAGACGACTTGTTCGATGATTCTGCTGCCAATCGTGTGACGAATGCAAATAACCGTTATGCAGCTCTTCTTCAAAGTGCCACAAACGGATGGGTGATGGAATATTACATTGGCGACGATTATAGTTCGGGAGGTATTTCTATCTTGTGCAAGTTTACCGATAAGGAAGTGGAAATGGCTTCTACCTGCAGTGTGCCGGGAGCAGATGCCGGGACAGTGCATTCTTCGCTGTACAAGTTGATTGGCGAACAAGGACCTATGTTGACTTTCGACAGCTACAATCCGGTGATGCATTACTTTGCAACTCCTACAGGAGGTGGTAGCGATCCGAATGGAACTTTGGGTGGCGATTATGAATTTGTGATTCGCAGTGCAACCGATACCCAGATTGTGTTGGAAGGAAAGAAAGTAGGAAACACCATGGTCATGACCCGTCTTGCCGATGATGTGAAGTGGAGCGATTACATCGATAAAGTGACTACCATGGAAGAAAACGCATTCCTTAATACGTACGAAGTGAAAGAAGGCGGACAAGTGGTAGGTATGTTGCAACGTAACAATTATACGTTTACAATGACCGATGCTTTGGGCGATGTAATATACGATTTGATGCCTTTTGTTTATACCGAAACCGGATTGAAATTCCGTGAGCCTTTTGTTATCAATGGTACGTCTGTACAATATTTGGAATGGAATGAAGCAAGCCGCGCATTGGTTTCTACCGATGGGGCAGTCAGCTTTGAAGGTATTTATCCGGAGGGTTGGAGAAGTTACGAAGAGTTTTTGGGTAATTATACTTTGAATTGTAGTGGTAGCAATACGCAGGTTGTTTTAAAAGAAAAAGAACACAATAGCTTGTTTACAATGACAGGGTTACCTCTTGATATTGAAGTTATATATAATCATGGCGAAGGGCGTCTTGAAATTGAATATCAATATTGTGGTACTTATCAGGGATCTGAAGTTTATTTGGTTCCTTGGGATACAACGCAAGGATATATAGTATATGGAAGTGGATTCGGAATGTATAGTGTACTTGAACGTTCTAATCCTTTAACACTTTCGTTTGTAGATAATGGAGCTAATAGTTCTTATGTGTTTGATTCATTCTTGTTGGCGGGATTCTCTGATAATCCTTTGGCTGGTGGAGAATTAGGATCACAAATATTTAGAATGACAGATCCAGTATTAACCAAACAATAATGTAACTACGATATAAAAAAAGAAATTTATGATGAAGAAAATAATTTATATGGCAAGTTTGTTGCTGGCAGTTACATTGTGGAGCTGTAGCGACGATGAAGGCGAAAAATATGCTTACAATCCAACCATCACAATCACTTCTTCCAATTTGGAATTTACTTCCGGTGGCGGTGAAAGTGTGTTAACATTCAGTTCTACTGCCGGCAATGCAGTTTCGGCAACATTGGATGCCGATTGGTGCCGGGTTACTGCTTTAGCAGGAAACAGTGCAACCATCGAAGTCGATGAAAATACGGCTTACGAAAGCCGTAATGCCCGTCTGGTTTTGTCGAACGGGGTCGATGAAGTAGAAGTGGCTGTAATGCAGGAAGGATTTTATTTGTATTATGATGTCTCTACCATGAATAAGTTAATTGGGAATGAAGCTTCCGATTGGCATGTCGATTTCAGCAGTCCTATCGATGATGTGACATTTAAAATATCTTCGTACGCTACCAATTGGCTTTCTGCCCAATCGGATGAGGGTGGATTTACTATCCATTGCAAAGAAAACACAACCGGGAAACCTCGTTGGGCAGAGGTATTGGTTCAGTCGAATGGAGTAACTTTGACATATACAGTTACTCAACTCGATATGGACGATTTGACTTCGGTGTTTATTTTTCAAGATACTGAACAAAATGTAAATCAATATATGGAGAAGATTCCGGTTACTGAGGAGGACGGGAACTATATGTTCGATTTCTCTTCTGTTTTGGGAATGCCTATTACCTTGACGGCACGATATGCTTCTTCTACCGGAAACTTTACCATAAGTGGCGAACAAGTTGTAGGACAAGCAAATGGTATGAACCTCATCAATGCTTGTATCGGTGATGATGGAAGTATATATTATGGTGGTAGTATGGATTTGGTTTTGAATCGTTTGTCGGGAGGTAATATCGCATATACATTGCAGGACAACGGGAGTTTAAATGGAGTTACTGTTGCTTATTTTGCATTTTTGTATTCTACTTCATCGTCTTTAAATGGTGTAGATTTAGATATGGGTGTGATGCTTTTTGCCGAATGGCAATTAGCCCACGAGTCATTGTTTGAATAAGTAAATGCAATAATAAACAACCGTCATATAAGGCAGAATAATATTCTCTCTTATAAAAAAACTATATGTACGTGCAGTCGGCTTTGAGAAAAGCTGGCTGCATTTTTTTCTTGACATTTTTCCCGAAAAGTGCAGGGGTTTTCTGAAAACTTCTTGTAATTTTACAAAAAACAACCGTATGATTGATGTCGTAGTGATAAGCGATATATTTTCGGCAGCTTTCAGTGTGCTTTATGTAGCTGTGATCCTGACTACCATTTTCATAGTGATACTTGAAAATCGTAATCCGGTAAAGACCATGGCGTGGATTTTGGTATTGTTTTTTCTTCCTATTGTAGGACTGGTGTTTTATTTCTTTTTTGGTCGCAGCACGCGGAAAGAACATCTGATAACCCGCAAAGGCTACGCCCGCATCAGCAAGCGCCCGATGGAAGCCTATTATGCCCAGCAGTCGCTCTCCGGGAAGATAGAAATACATCCGGTTGTCCATTTCTTTACACGGGTAAGCCGTGCGTTGACATTCGGAGGAAACGATGTACAGGTTTATACCAACGGATATGCCATGTTGCAAGCACTGATGCATGCCATATCGCAGGCTAAACACCACATCCATTTGCAGTTTTATATTTTTGAAAACGACCCTGTAGGGCGGTTGTTGCGCGATTTGTTGATAGACAAGGCACGCGAAGGCGTAAAAGTGCGTTTGCTTTACGATGATGTAGGCTGTTGGAAAGTCAACTCCCTGTTTTACGATAACATGCGGTGCGAAGGCATCGAAGTGCATAGCTTCTTGAAAGTCCGTTTCCCCCGTTTCACCAGTAAGATAAATTACCGTAACCATCGGAAAATAGTGGTTGTCGACGGGCGTGTAGGTTTCATCGGCGGCATGAATATCGCTTTGCGCTATTTACGCGGTTTCTCGTGGGGAACGTGGCGCGATACGCATGTGAAAGTGGAGGGACGAACCGTGTATGGCCTGCAGACAGCATTTCTTATCGATTGGTTTGCAATGGACAGGACATTGCTCACATCGGCCGATTACTTTCCTCCTTTGAAAGAATATGGAAGCAGCGTGGCACAAGTTGTAACATCCGATCCGGTAGGCGAGTGGCACGACATTATGCAGGGGCTTGTAAAAGCCGTATGTTCTGCCCGTCATTACTTTTATGTGCAAACCCCTTATCTGTTGCTTAGCGATGAAGTATTGGCAGCTTTCCAAACGGCAGCACTGGCAGGTGTGGATGTACGTATCATGCTCCCCCGCAAAGCCGATACGTTCATCACTCATAAGGGTTCGCTTTCTTATTTGGACGATTTGATGAAAGCAGGCGTAAAAGTATATTTATATAAGAAAGGATTCCTGCATTCGAAACTTTGGGTGTCCGACGATACATTTGCATCTGTAGGGTCGACTAATTTGGATTTCAGAAGTTTTGAACACAATTTCGAAGCCAATATCTTTTTTTACGATATGGCAACGGTGGTGCGTTTAAAGGAAATTTTCTTAGCCGACCAGCGATATGCCCTGTTGCTTTCGCGTAAATTGTGGAACCAACGCTCATTTAAAAATAAGGTAACAGAGTCGATCGTCCGTTTGTTGGCTCCTTTGCTTTAGTCATCCGCAAGGAGACGTTTTTATCTGAAGAAAGAGAAATTCACACTTCCGTAGCTTCTGTGCTCGATAAAATGCGGGTGCTTATCGAACTGTAAGTCTTTTCCATGTTCCAAAACAAACAATCCGTCTTCTTTCAGCAGTCTTTTTTGGAATATGCAGTCGGGAATGGTCGGAAGTTCCTGCAAAGCATACGGAGGGTCTGCAAAAACAAAATCGAACGTTTCATTACAACGGTCAATGAACCGGAAAACATCTGTTCGCAAAGGAATACATGCATCTGTTTGCACTTCGCGCATGATTTTGCAGATAAAGGCATGATGCCGGCTATCTTTCTCAACCGAAATAACTTTGCTACATCCGCGTGAAACCAATTCAATGCTGATGCTTCCTGTACCGGAAAATAAGTCGAGTGCCGTGAGTCCTTCGAAATCAAGATAATTTGTCAGGACATTAAACAGGTTTTCTTTGGCAAAATCGGTAGTCGGCCGCGCTTTAAACGAGGTCGGAATGTCGAAATGACGTTTCTTATATCGTCCGCTGATTACTCGCATATTAGTAAAGATTGAATGTCGAATGGTAAATCTGAGGGGATATACGGATAATATTTTCTGATATCCATATACACCTCTTCAGGATGAATGTCTTGAATGTATGATGTAAGGACTTGAGATACAGGATGATAATGCTTGAATCTTCCACATAAATGTAAGATATCCGTTTCCTGATTCAGCCCGATTGTTTTCCATATATTCAGCAGGTGGTAGCAACAATCTTCCACATTTTGCGTGGGATATGAGTTTATAAGTTGCAGTTTGTTGTCTTTTATGGCAATAACTTCAATACAGTCGGGCTGGATATGTGCGTACAAGTGGTTGACATTGGGGTCGCTGAAATTGGTAGCATACTCTATTTCCGGGCTGATGGATGCAAAGAAACGGGCATTCGGGAAACGTTCCGACAGGAAAAGGTGGCTTAACTTATCGAGACCGACCAATACTACGATGTTGCTTTTCCCTAAAATATTGCAAAGGATGACTTCGTTGCTTTTTTTCGGGAAGTTTTGGTAAAACAAAGTTTCCATTTGCTCTTCATCGAACAGTTCCAGTGGAACCGATGTATATCGGTTGGTCTGGATTAAAACATTCACTTGTTCGAACGGTTCTTTGGGAATATCCGGGAGCAGGAATGTTTTTACGTTGGCGGCTATCGATTGTAAAGAGTCGGTGACAACCTGTTGATAATAGCAGTTTTCTTTATTGTCCGGATTGTATATCAGATAGGAAAAAGCTTCCGGAACGAGTCGGATAGATAAAGTATATAGTTTGTTCATAGAAAAAATCATGTTATTTAGTTATGTTAAAGTAAAAAATTTATTCCCAGTTGCCGGCGTTATTGTTCGGTTGTTCAATGTCGCCAACTCGTAAGCCGGCATATTTGTTTTCTTTTTCGCATGTTGCTTTCAGCGCATTCAGTTGTTGGCGGTTTAAATCGTTTAAGAATGTATCGAATGCAGCTTGTGCTTGAAACAAGTACAGTGGCATGCCCGAGTAAGTAGAGTCGGTGCGTGTTTCCAATTCAAACCGGGCACCTTTTCCATAAGGAATAAAAGGTAAAGAGTCTGCATTGAATCCTTTTCCGAAAAGCGTGTCTTTTATAGCGACCCAGAGCGTGTCGCGCCGGAAATCGTTCAATCCGGCTTCTTTTACTTTTTGCCAGTTGCCTGTTTCTTTGGCTTTTTCTATTATTTGTACAGCCTTTTCTTCGGTAAGTCCTTTGCCCAGTTGGTCATCGGTCAATATACCTTTTTTTATGATGTAAGGACGCTTAGCCGTTTTGACAAAAGCAATCAGAGAATCGAAACAGGCAGTAAACTTTCCATTATGAGCCGACCGGTATTCCATCTGTGCGTTGCGAATATCGATTAGCCGTGCGATGACCGCTTTTTCGCGGGCTGCCTTTTCTTTTTGGAAATGAATGGGTTCCATGATACTGCCATAACAGATGTATAATAGTGCTGCCACACAGATTGTTAATACAACATTAATAACAGTTTTCATGAATAAGATTTATTTTTTAATTTTATATTCGCAACGCAAAAATAAATAAATAACCCGAATGAAATAACTTTACTTGAACTTTTTCTAAAAAGCCATGTTAAATAGAGACTTTTCTCAGCAGATTAAATGTAATTTGTCCTATCATCCTACGGTCGATCAGGAGAATGCGATTGCTTTGTTGAGCGATTATGTATTTTCTTCCGGCAGGCAACGTGCTTTTCTGCTGGAGGGATATGCCGGAACCGGGAAAACAAGTCTGGTGGGCGCGTTGGTGAAAACATTGGATGAATGGAACATGAAGTGCGTTTTATTGGCTCCTACAGGACGGGCGGCAAAGGTTTTTGCACATTACGCTGAGCATTCTGCTTATACTATTCACCGGATGATTTATCGGCAACGTGTGTTTTCTCATGATATGGACAACTTTACATTGAACATTAATTTGCACAAGCATACGTTGTTTATCGTTGATGAGGCATCGATGGTTGCCAACGAAGGCTTGTCGGGCGGTCTGTTTGGTGGCGGACGTTTGTTGGACGACTTGATTTCGTATGTGTACAATGATTCGAATTGCCGTTTAATTATGGTTGGCGATACGGCACAGTTGCCTCCTATAGGGGAAAAAGAAAGTCCGGCATTGTCGGTCCCCAAATTGGAAGAGTATGGACTTTCTGTGTGTAAATCATTACTTACTCAGGTTGTTCGTCAGGGAAACCGTTCCGGGATATTATACAATGCGACATGTTTAAGGGAATGGATACGGAGCGGATCTTATTGTTTGTTGCCAAAGATCCAGTTGTACGGTTTCCAAGATATAAAAGCAATAACCGGCGATGAACTGATAGAACAGATACAAGCAAGCTACGATACGGTAGGGATGGAGGAGACAGCCATTATCTGCCGTTCCAATAAGCGTGCCAATTTGTATAATAACGGTATTCGCAATATGATATTGTACCGGGAAGACGAATTGAATGCCGGCGATTTGTTGATGGTGGCAAAAAACAATTACTATTGGACTTCCGGCAACGGGAGGTTCGATTTTATAGCCAATGGCGATATGGCTGTGGTACGTAGGGTCCGTAAAATAGATGAAGATATGTATGGCTTCCGGTTTGCCGATGTCTTATTAGTTTTTCCCGATTATGACAATTTGGAGATAGAGGTTAAAATTTTGCTTGATACGTTGCATTCGGATACTCCTTCCTTACAGAAAGAGCAGTCGGATAACCTGTTTTATGCAGTTTTAGAAGATTATGCAGATATACCCAACAAGCGCGGGCAGATGAAAAAAGTCAAGGAAAATAAATGGTATAATGCTTTGCAAGTAAAATATGCCTATGCCTTTACATGCCATAAAGCACAGGGTGGGCAGTGGAAACATGTTTTTATAGACCAAGGCTATCTGTCAGGAATGGAGAATCTGTCCGATTATTGTAAATGGCTGTATACGGCGTTTACGCGTGCTACCGAGAAATTGTATTTAGTGAATTGGTCTTCCGATCAGTATTCAAAAGAAAAGGAATGACCGTTTATGCCATTCCTTTTCAATCAAAGGTTATTTTTTGTATGTTATTTCGTACCAACAATCGTCTGTGCGGAAAGGAGATGCCGGCAGATTGTCTGTATTGTATAAGTTACACGTCGGATTGTTTTCCCAAGCGTAACGAACGGCAATGGGGAAAGGAACTTCGGGTGCAGATACAATTACCGTATTTCCTTCGATAACAGCTTGTGCCGGATGGAATTGATGATCGACTCCTGCAATGACGAATCCTTGTACAGCTTCTCCGTTTGGTGTCTTCAATCCATTTTCCGCATGCTTGAAGTTGATACGGATTTTGTTCCCTTCTATTTGATATGTTTCGTATATCGGTCCGGAATATGCAACCTTTTCGTTGTAAACATTAGCTCTCGCAATCAGCGCAAGACGCCGTCCTACTTCTTGTTTGTTTTTAGGATGTATGTCTTTTGCTTCTCCTATGTCGATTGTAACAGCCAGTCCTGTATTGTTTAAATGTAATGTTTGCATTTGTGCTTCGCGTAATCCCGGCCAATCGTTCCAATCGTTATAATTTGCCAGCTGAACAATGTAGAATGGAAATTCGTATCCCCATCGGTTTCTCCAGTCGGTTATCATTAAAGGAAGTAAGTCACGGTATAAATAAGGTTGTCCGGTATTGGCTTCTCCTTGGTACCATATTGCACCTTTTATGCCGTATGGAATTAAAGGATTCAGCATGGCATTGAATAAGAATGACGGGATGTTAGGGTTTTGCAAGATATTGACAGGAGCTTGTGGTAAGTCGTTCATCTTAGCAGATGCTTGATATTTCCAGTTTTCTCCTAATAAGATAGGTTGTTCGTCTTTGTATAGAAGGACAGGTTGGGCAGCAAAACTACCGTTTCCGCCGGTGTCTGTCATGCGGACTGTTATTACGGCTTTTCCTTCCTTTACTAATTTCCCGGGGACGGAATATGTTCTGTCTATAGCGTATCCGTTTGTCCTACCAATTTCAACCCCGTTGAAATATGTAATGTCATTGTCATCGACCGCGCCTAATTTCAACGTTAAGTTCTTTCCTTTCCATTTTTTTGGAATATCAATTGTTTTCCGGAACCATACAATGCCATCGAAGTTGTTTAATCCTTGGTTTTCAATGTTTCCGGGAAAAGTCATTGTTCCCCATTCCTGATCGTTGAAATCTTTATTTGCCCAAATCGGCTGTTGGTCAGAATATCCTTTATCGAGTGACATGACAGCTTGTTCCCATTCATTTAATTGAGTTTTAAACTTCGCTTCCTCTTCTTCTTTATTTCCAGTTAGCGAGTTGACCATTTGCATTTTTTCGTTTAAAGCCGGTACTGTAGATAATGCTTCTTTGCTGGTCCATGTTTCGATACATGTTCCTCCCCATGAAGTATGAATCAAACCGATAGGAATATTTTCGTGTTCATTCAACTCACGTCCGAAGAAATAAGCTGTAGCTGAAAATTCCGGTATGGTAGTGGAAGAACAAACTTGCCAGCCTCCTCCTGCAACTGTTATTTCACTTTCCGGAGTTGGACTGGTAGCTTTTTCAACTTGCAGCAGGCGAATATTCGGATAGCGGTCGGCATTGGCTATTTCTGTTTGGTAGTTTTTTATTTTTCCCCATCCGGCGAGTGGCATTTCCATATTTGATTGTCCGGAACATAACCACACTTCTCCAATCATGACATTCGATAACTTTACTGTTTTTCCATCGGAAATAGTAATATCGTATGGACCTCCTGCTTTGGGTGTGGAAAGTTTTACTTCCCACTTGCCTTGGCTGTCGGCTTTGGCAACGTATTGTTTTCCATCCCATGAGGTTGTTATCTTAATGGTTTTACCGGGCTTTCCTGTACCCCAAATAGGTGTTTGTGCTTGTTGTTGCAACACCATGTTGCTTGAGAATAGGGGTGAAAGTTTCACTTCTGCCTGAAGAGCGGAAGAATATCCTACCCCAACTAAAAATAAAAGTAATAAGAAAGTCTTTTTCATGTTCGATAGATTTTAATTTAAGTAAATGAGCTTCGTTATAGGTACCTGTTTATATTTGTTTGTTATATACGTGTGTATATATTTCCTTGCATATATCATTGAACTGATTGTCTATGTTTTCAGTGCCATGAAACATCAGGTATAGTGGCAATTCGTTTCCTCCCTTACGATAAGGAGGCTGAATATAATTTTTTGTGCAAAGAGAGAAACCACATCGTTGATAGAACCCAATGCGGCGTGTGCTTAAATCGTCGGTAGGTCTTTCAACTTCTAAAATGATAACACCATGGATTTTTTCTATCAGATGGTGCATGATGAGTTTGCCGTATCCTTTGTTTCTCACAATAGGCGATGTTGCCAGATGCTCTATATAATGAAATCCGTTCAAGCTCCAGATTGTAATCAATCCGATGGGGGTCTTGTCGTTTGTACAAATCTGGTAGCAAGAAAAGAGCGGATTATTGTCTGTGTATTCACGTTGTTGTGTGTCATCTCTACGTTCGTCTATAGGAAACGAATCGTGTAATAATGTTTCGATAAAAGAGTATGCCGGTTGGTTACTTTTTATAAGGTTGAATGTAATCATAACTTTTTCAATTAAATTATTCAGTATAGAAATGAATGAGTTTTTCTAATGAGCGGATACAAACGGGACAAAAGCGGGGAGCTTCATTTATTTTCATACGACATTCGGTAGTCGGGCGGTAAATACCTTTTAAAGAATATCCGGCGCCTTCGTAAACACCTATTTTTGTATAAAGTTTATCCGCATCTGTTTCCGGTTGGGTGGGAATGGTGATATCGTGGGGGAGCATGTCTTTCCATTTCTTTTCGAAATGTACCAACGTTGTGATATTAGGTTCCCACGGTTCTATGTTATAAGGATAGAGGGGACTTGGTTCTTCTGTATATGCATATTCATCTGCCAATCCGCCAAAGCTATGCCCGAATTCATGAACGACCACAGGTTTGAACATGTCGTGCCGTGCTGCGGTAAGTAAATATGCGTTGAAAATACCTCCTCCTCCGTAGGTCTCTGTATTTGCCAGTATGATGATATGTTCGTAAGGAATGCCGGCCAGCCAATTATGGATAGCCTTTATGTTACGTGTTGTAAGGTAACGGTCGGAATAAAACGTGTCGAAATGGGCACGTGTAGCAGTATTTTTCCAGTCGTTGTTTCTCGGGACACTGACTCCGCTTTCTTGTGAAACGGTGTTTACGGCAACGACATTGAAATGATTTTTTAGCGTTTTAAACGGTTCGTGGCTGAATAGGGCATCGCATGCTGCTTTCGCATCGTTTAAAAATAAATCCATTTCTTCACGCGTGTAACCTTCTGCCATGATTGCAATATCAATGCATTTTTCCGGGGATCCGTTTTTAAGTAAATACTGATGCGGTGTGACTTGCTTGTGTCCGTATGGATGAATAAGGATGTCTTCCGGGTTTATTTCGTGTGTTAAGGAAGCGCATGTTTCCCGATGTGCATTTTTCAATTCGATAGTAACTAACGCCGGATGCTTCGGATAGGGGAGAAGAAATGTATTTTCGAATCCGCGTGAAACAGTTTGAGCCTCTTTTTCACCAAGCCATTCTTGGAATAAACTGGAAAAAGCTGTGCGATAAATGACAGTGCCCGATGCTTTGTCTTTCATTGTAATCTGTCCGTTTCCTTCCAACGGGAATTCATTGAGCGCATGTCGTCGTCCTGCCCATCCCGGGAGTGAAATCAATTCGTCTATGCTGATAGATTGTTGCTTGGAATTTCCCGTGAAGAAATAGTCAATTCGTAAGGTCATATTCTCGAAAACCTCATCGAATTTTTGGCAATATGCTTTGGGAAAAAAAGCAAATACAAACAGCAAACTAAAAAATAAATGTTTCATAATGTTTATTTCTAACCATACAAAGGTACTGTTTTCTGTTATATGAAAATCAAATTGGCGATAAAAGTTATAAATTCGTTAGCCTAAATAGAAAAAAATTATATATTTGCGTAAAAAATAATTGTAATGGGACATCATCAGTTAGATAAATTAGATGAGCAGATTTTGCAATTGATTGCAGAAAATGCACGCATTCCTTTTTTAGAGGTTGCACGTGTTTGTAATGTGTCGGGAGCAGCAATTCATCAACGGATACAGAAGTTGACGAATTTGGGGATATTGAAAGGGTCTGAATTCGTAATCGATCCGGAAAGTATCGGTTACGAAACGTGTGCTTATATAGGATTGTTTTTGAAAGATCCTGAGCAATTTGATACGGTAACAGAATCGTTAAAGCAGATTCCTGAGGTTGTAGAATGTCATTTTACAACGGGTAAGTACGATTTGTTTATTAAGATTTATGCAAAAAACAATCATCATTTGCTTACAATAATTCACGACAAACTACAACCATTGGGACTTGCCCGTTCGGAAACGATTATTTCATTTCGCGAAGCGATTAAGCGTCAAATCCCGATTTGCGATTTGGTTGATGAAGAATAAATTATCATTTTATTCGTTCATATACTACAAAATTATAGGGGTAGAGGTGTTTTTCATCGGAAGGAAAGCATTCTCTACTTTTTTCTTCCCACACGTTTTTGTCGATTGCAGGAAAAAACGTATCGGCTTTTACTGAAGCGTCTTCAACTTCTGTTATATAAAGCCGTTCGCAAAGCGGCAATGAATCTTTGTAAACCTGCGCACCTCCGATGATGAAAATTTCCTGTTCGTTTTCACATTGCCTTAGGGCTTCTTCTAACGAGTGGTAACATTCTGTTCCGGGATATTGGTGAGGTGTACGGCTTAATACAATGTTCCTTCGGTTGGGCAATGCACCTTTAGGGAGCGATTCGAAAGTTTTTCTTCCCATAATAATGGTATGTCCGGTAGTAAGCGATTTGAAATGTTTTAAATCGTTGGGTAAACGATAAAGTAAATTATTCTCAAAGCCGATACCGTAATGACGGTTAATGGCAACAATAATAGCAATCATACAATAAAATTGGGTTTATACAGATACTTTTCCTGCAATGTGTGGCCACGGGTTATAATCGACCAGTTCAAAATCGTCGTATTGAAACTGGAAAATGTCTTTAATATCTGGGTTAAGGCGCATTCGAGGAAGAGAACGCGGTTCGCGGGTTAACTGTAAATCGATTTGTTCCAAGTGGTTCAAATAGATGTGGGCATCGCCTAAAGTGTGGATAAAATCCCCGGCTTCCAGTCCTGTAACTTGTGCCATCATCTGTAGCAATAAGGCATATGATGCGATGTTGAAAGGAACTCCTAAAAAAGAATCGGCACTTCGTTGGTATAATTGTAAGCTTAGTTTCCCATTGGCAACGTAAAATTGAAAGAATGTATGGCAAGGTGGGAGGTTCATGTTATTTAAATCGGCTACATTCCATGCACTCACGATGATGCGCCGAGAATTCGGATTATGTTTGATGGTGTCGACAGCTTCAGTAATTTGGTCTATGAATCCTCCGTTGTAATCAGGCCATGAACGCCACTGGTATCCGTAAATATGTCCTAAGTTTCCATCCGGGTCAGCCCATTCATTCCATATTCGCACGCCATGCTCCTGTAAATATTTGACGTTGGTATCCCCTTTTAAAAACCAAAGGAGCTCATAAATGATAGACTTTAAGTGTAATTTTTTGGTTGTGACTAAAGGAAAACCATCGGCCATGTTGAAACGCATTTGATGTCCGAAAATGCTTATGGTACCGGTTCCGGTACGATCTTCTTTTTTTATTCCTTCAGTACGGATGCGTTGTAATAATTCTAAGTATTGTTTCATGTTTTTAGACAATCACATTGGTTTGTGTGCAAAGGTATGGAAAATATTGGTAGAACTCACGATTTCTGTTATTTTTGCGATGTTTATAGATATAATATTTCGATTATGATACTTCCGGATGATTTTGCAACTTCTCTTACTTCTTTATTGGGGGATGCTCAGTATAAGGCTTTTTATAATTCGTTGGCGTGTGAAACACCTCCTGTGAGCATTCGTATCAATAAGGGGAAATGGCCGTTTCATCCGCAAAATGCAACTCCGGTTTTATGGAGTACGACAGGATTTTATTTGCAAGAACGTCCGTCTTTTACATTCGATCCTTTATTTCATGCGGGAGCTTATTATGTGCAAGAGGCTTCTTCTATGTTTTTGGAACAAGTTCTTCGTCAGTATATCTGTCGACCAGTGACAATGCTCGATTTATGTGCGGCTCCCGGTGGAAAGTCAACATTGGCTTGTTCTGTATTGCCGAAGGGAAGTTTGTTGGTTTCTAATGAAGTTATGCGAAATCGTGTACAGGTTTTGGTGGAAAATATGGTTAAATGGGGAAGTGCGGATATTGTGATAACCAATAATGACGCAGCCAGTTTCGCTCCGTTGCGTGCTTTCTTCGATGTTGTTCTGGCGGATGTCCCGTGTTCGGGAGAAGGAATGTTCCGGAAAGACCCACAGGTAGTGCAGGAATGGAGTCTTTCGAATGTTGAAGTTTGTTGGCAGCGGCAACGGCATATTTTGCGTGATGTATGGGATGCATTAAAACCGGGTGGGTTGCTTATTTATAGTACATGTACCTATAATCGGAAAGAAAATGAAGATAACATCAATTGGGTTGTAGAGGAACTGGGAGCAGATGTTCTTCCTGTCAGTATCCCCAATGATTGGGGAATACAAGGTAATTTGTCCGGAAGAGATTTCCCTGTATATCGTTTTTTGCCCCACTGTGTATGTGGAGAAGGGTTGTTTATGGCTGTATTACGTAAGCATGGAGAGAATAAGGAGGTTGTAAACCGATCTCGAAACAACGTACAATCAAAAAAAATAAAGAGTAAGCCAATACCCAATATGGATGTTTTACACTCGTGGTTGTCGGATGCAGATAAATATGTATGGCAAGTAAAAGGACAACGTGTGACCGCCTTCCCTCTTATCCATAACGATAAATATGATCAACTCTGTAAGCATTTGAATATCTGTTATGCCGGTATTACTGTTGCAGAGTGTAAAGGGAAAGACTATATGCCGGCACACGCTTTGGCAATGTCTGTAGAAAGTAATATAAAACCCTTTCATTCGGTAGAATTGTCGTACGAACAAGCGGTTTCTTACTTGCGTAAAGAGTCTATAATTCTGGGGCAAGATATAGATCGTGGCTATGTTTTGGTAACTTTTCGTAATCTTCCGTTGGGTTTTGTAAAGAATATAGGCAATCGTGCTAATAATCTATATCCCCAAGATTGGCGCATCCGGAGCGGGTTTACTCCGGAAAAACCTGTAAATTTGTTTTTATAGATTGATTTATTTGTTTGCAGGGATAAGAAAAAACGGTGAGATGTACGAAAACAATCCCACCGTTTCTTATTTTGAAATGCAAGGTCAAAAAATTTATTTTTCTTCTTTCAATTTTTCATCTATTGCTGCAATTTTTTTCATTGTCAAATCCATGTCTCCTTTTAAACGCTCAATTTTGCGATTGATTTCGGCAACCAATGAATTTCCTTTTTCTGAGGCAGAGTTGAGGAATCCTAAATTATTTTCGTAAGTATGGATTTCATTTTTAAGATTCTCGTATGTTCTCATTAATTTTTCTCTGTCTCGGTACAGGTTATCTCCTTTTAATCCGGATTTAAATGTATTCAGTTTTCTTTCCGAGATAGAAAAGTTCAGTTTGTTGAACAGTTTGTCTATCAGTTCATGGAAAGAATTGTAAATGCGGTCTTTTTCTTTAAAAGGAACATGTCCGATGGAATTCCATTCTTTTATCAAGTTCCGGGTACGTTCGGAAATAGCATCTTCGCTTTCTTCCGATTTGTCGAGTTCCTCTAACTGTTTAAGAATTTCTTCTTTTTTATGTAAGTTTTCTACTTCTTCCGAATATTGTGATGAAGTGGCTTTGTTTTTTTGCTCAAAGAAATAATCGCATGCAGAGATAATCGTTTCCAAACAGAATCTGAATGTTTCTTTGCAACCGGTCCGATTGTTTTCCAT
>DXCG01000136.1 GCA_019116145.1 Candidatus Phocaeicola gallistercoris | reverse complement strand
ACGTTAGTAGGAATATAAGCCGACACGTCTCCCGCCTGTGTTTCGATAATCGGCAATGCCGTAAGCGATCCTCCTGCTTTCACTTTGCCTTTCAAACATTCCGGAAGATCGTTCATTTGCTCTGCCACTTCCTGTTGGCTGATAATTTTTGCAGCACGCTCCAGCAAACGAGAGTGAAGATAAAATATATCACCCGGATAAGCTTCACGTCCGGAAGGACGGCGCAAAATCAAGGAAACCTCACGATAGGCAACTGCCTGTTTCGACAAGTCATCGTAAACCACCAGCGCATGACGTCCCGTATCACGGAAATATTCTCCGATGGCAGCTCCGGCAAAAGGAGCAATATATTGTAAAGCGGCAGGGTCGGATGCTGTTGCAGCAACAACTACGGTATAATCCATAGCTCCTTTTTCACGTAAAATGTTTACTAAACTGGCTACTGTAGAGCCTTTTTGTCCTACTGCAACATAGATACAATATACCGGATTTCCTGCTTCATAATTCGCCCGTTGATTGATGATTGTATCGATAGCAATAGCCGTTTTTCCGGTTTGTCTGTCGCCAATAATCAGCTCACGTTGCCCTCTTCCAATAGGAATCATTGCATCGATAGCTTTCAAACCCGTTTGCAGCGGTTCAGTTACCGGCTGACGGAAGATAACACCCGGAGCTTTCCGCTCCAACGGCATTTCAAAAGTATCGCCCCCTATATCACCTCTTCCATCCAAAGGAACACCTAAAGGATCGATCACACGTCCCAACATCTTTTCACTCACATTGATAGAAGCGATGCGTTTGGTACGTTTTACAATCATTCCTTCTTTAACTTGGTCTGTAGGACCTAATAACACAGCCCCGACATTATCTTCTTCCAGATTCATCACGGTACCCATAATACCATTTTCAAACTGCAAAAGTTCATTGGCTTCTGCATTACGAAGTCCGTAGATACGTGCCACTCCATCGCTCACTTGCAATACAGTACCTACTTCATCAAACTTCAATGAAGTATCTATACCTTGCAATTGACTTAACAACACTTCTGAAACTTCGCTGGGTTTTATTGTATTTTCTGGCATAACTTTTTAATTTCTCTTGTTACTTTTTTATACAATTCTTCTATTTCTCGCTATGAATTGCTGCTTTACACATGCTAACTGATGAGCGATGCTTGCATCCAACCGAGTTCCTTCGATTTCGATAATATATCCTCCTATCAGATTCGGGTTGACATTTGTTTCCAGCTCAACCTTTCCATGTGTTTTTGCGCTTATCCAGCCAACCATACGTTGTACGAGATGTTCTGAAGGGACAGCAGTTATTAACTTACCCGTAAGAATGTTTTTATCTTCATGATACAAATCAATATACGACCATAGCATGAAATGCAAAAACTTTTCTCTTTTCTTTTCCAGTACCAGTCTAAAAAAGTCTTCTAACTCATCACTAACCTTTTCTTTTCCGGTTGCTTCACATAACAGTTTTTCTTTCTTCTCTGCATCAAGCACCGGGTTTTCTATTGCTCGACGCAAACCGGGAATATTCAAGTAACCCTGAGCCAAGTCTCTGACCTCTTCATATACTTTGTCTTCCACTTTTCGAGTTTTTGCGTAAGCCAACAATGCCTTTGCATAACGTTTGGAAACAACTCCTGTATTCATATATTGTTACTTTTTAGAAGATTCAATCATCTCATCCAGCATACGGTTTATCAACTCTTCTTGTTCTTTCGAATCGGACAATTTGTTGCGCATTATTTTTTCAGCAATATCAACAGACAACACTGCCACCTGACGACGGATGTCCCGGATAGCACTTTCTTTTTCTGTTTCGATTTGTTTCTTGACTTCCTCCATCAGACGTTGTCCTTCTGCTATTGCCTTTTCTTGAGCTTCTTTTATGATATGGTCACGTGTTTCGGAAGCTTCTTTCAATATGCGAGCCTGTTCTTCGCGAGCTTTAATCAATATTTTGTCACTCTCTTTCTTTACATTGGCAAGCTGTTCATTTGCTTCATGAGCAGCTTTCAATGAATTATCAATATAGGCTTTCCGGTCTTCTACCATTTTAATGATTACCGGAAAACCATATTTGGCGAGAACAAAGAATACAACCCCAAAGATAATAATCATCCATATCACCAATCCGGGGTCTGGAGTTAATAATCCCATAATTATCTCTTTTTAAAAAGGAGCATCAGCCCCTTGCCTTATTATAAAAACAATGTCAATAAACATACAATGATAGCAATCAGGGCTACACCTTCAACCAATGCGGCTGCAATAATCATATTCATACGCAGGTCTCCCGATGCTTCCGGCTGACGTGCCATCGCTTCCATAGCAGCACCACCGATTTTACCGATACCGAAACCTGCTCCCAATACTGCAATACCTGCGCCAATAGCTGCGCCTAATTTACTAATGCCAACACCTGCAGCTGCCTGCAATAAAACTGATAATAACATAATTCTTTTGTTTTTTTAATGGTTATACTTAATATATTATTTTCTAATCTGCCTTATGTTCTTTTACACGTGAAAGACCTATGAATACGGCCGACAACATGGTAAACACATAAGCTTGAATAAATGCAACTAAAATTTCCAATGCTTCCATGAATATACCAAAAGCTACTGCCACAACAGTCATTGAACCATTGATAACAGCTCCTGCTTTTACGGTAATAAAGATAATAGCAACCAAGCTTAAAATGGCTGCATGTCCTGCCATAATATTAGCAAAAAGACGGATCATCAAGGCAAAAGGTTTAGTGAATATGCCAAAAAATTCGATGACCGGCATCATAGGAACAGGAACTTTCAACCACATTGGTACTTGTGGCCAAAATATATCTTTCCAATAAGCCTTTGTCCCATAAAAGTTAGTCAGGAAAAATGTAATCAATGCCAGCACCATGGTAATAGCAATGTTACCTGTTACATTAGCACCGCCGGGAAATATAGGAATCAGCCCCATCAGATTATTCATCAATACGAAGAAAAAGGCAGTCAGCAAAAAAGGAGCATACCGTTTGTAGTCTTCTCCTACACAAGCCTTTATCACATCGTTATATATAGACATGACAGTAGCTTCTATCATACCTACCCCACCTTTTGGTGCGCCATCCTCAATGGAATGTTTTTTATACCAACGTACACAACTCATCATTACAATAAGCAATATCGCACTATTTATAAAAAGTCCCAATACGTTTTTTGTAATGGAGATATCCAAAGGTCTGATTTCTTCGCCAGCAGCATTCTTTTCTACTATTTTCCCATCGTATGTACCTCCGTGGGCTATATACAAACCTTCGTACGATGCCCCCTCTTCCAAATGGGAAGAACTGAATACATGCCACCCTGTGCTGCTATGTACAATTACTGGTAAAGGGATGCTTACGATTGTATTCCCAAAGGTCGCTATATGCCATTCATAAGCATCGCCAATGTGTCCAAACACCAGTTCGTTTACATCCACATCGCTTTCCGTGGATTCTGCATTTGCTACAATCCCGTCTTCTGTCGAATCGACAGACTGAGCCATTGCCAATCCTGTCATGCATACCAATAAAAGTACCACCCCTATGTATCGTAACTTTTTCATTGCTTATTTTTTCTATTTTTTAGTCGTGTTTCAAACTTTAAAAAAAAGCGGGTTTCAAAGATCAGGAATGCAAAGAAGAAGAAAATGAATGTAATCATAAATGCAACTATTTCATGTCCGATAAAACATGCATACATAAACATTACAATAGCACTAGCCATAAATTTCAACACTTTGCATAACAGATAGCATGTAACCAACTTGTCTGTGCCCAACCGATAATAAAAAGAGAACAAACCTATATAAAACAAGCCTACCAAATAAAAGAATATGGGGATCAACGGAAACCATATGAAATAACGTTCTGGGATAAAACAATGGTAAACCGCAACCACAAACGCTGTCAATACGACTCCCACAATTGTTAATTCTTTGATAAACTTTTTCCTAACAGCCGCTAAAAACATTGTGCCAAAGAAATGTTTTTTAAGTTTCTCTTAAAAACAATTTTATATTTTTATTATCCATCCAACTCCACACAAACAGAAACTTGGTTTCTGTTGATATCAACAAACCCACTACTTATTTTCAAAGCAACAGTTTCTGTAGATGTATATTTTACATCTCCAGCTACCAATGATGATATGAGTGGAGCATGATTTGCCAACACTTGAAATTCTCCAATTTCCCCCGGTAATGTGACTTGCGAAACATTCCCATCGAAAATCAATCGTTCGGGAGAAACTATCGTTAAATGTATATCATTCATTTTTTCGCTTCAATTTATCCTTTGGCAGCTTCAAGCAATTTCTTTCCTTTTGCTATGGCATCTTCGATTGTTCCAACATTTAAAAACGCCTGCTCCGGCAAGTAATCGACTTCACCATCCAATATCATTTTAAATCCTTTAATTGTATCTTCAATGGAAACCATTACGCCCGGCACCCCTGTAAACTGTTCTGCCACAGCAAATGGTTGCGACAAGAACCGTTGTACCCGACGGGCACGGTTTACGGTCTGACGATCTTCATCAGACAATTCATCCATACCCAATATGGAGATAATATCCTGCAGTTCCTTATTCCGTTGAAGTATCTGTTTTACACGTTGGGCTGTTTCATAATGCTCCTTCCCCACAACCAACGGGTCGAGAATACGAGAAGTAGATTCCAATGGGTCTACAGCCGGATAAATACCCAATTCTGTAATTTTACGACTCAACACCGTTGTTGCATCCAAGTGGGTAAATGTTGTAGCTGGAGCCGGGTCGGTCAAGTCATCGGCAGGAACATATACAGCTTGTACAGAAGTAATTGATCCGTTTTTTGTAGATGTAATACGCTCCTGCATCTGTCCCATTTCTGTTGCCAGTGTAGGCTGGTATCCTACAGCAGAAGGCATACGTCCCAACAAAGCAGATACTTCAGACCCTGCTTGAGTGAAACGGAAAATATTATCGATAAAGAACAGAATATCACGTGGACTGTTACTTCCGTTATCTCGATCACGGAACGACTCTGCCAATGTCAAGCCGGATAATGCTACCGACTGCCGTGCACCGGGAGGTTCATTCATCTGCCCAAACACCATGGCCACTTGCGATTTCTCGACTTCGTTATAATCGACTTTCGACAAATCCCAATTTCCTTCCTCCATGCTTTTCAAAAAGTCATCTCCATACCGGATTACGCCCGATTCAATCATTTCACGTAACAAGTCGTTTCCCTCGCGTGTTCGTTCGCCTACTCCCGCAAATACAGAGAATCCATTATGTTTTTTGGCAATATTGTTTATCAATTCCTTAATAAGCACTGTTTTTCCCACACCGGCACCTCCGAACAATCCGATTTTTCCTCCTTTTAAATATGGCTCCAAAAGGTCGATTACTTTAATACCGGTAAAAAGGACTTCTTGTGAAGTCGCAAGATCTTCAAATTTAGGAGGTTCACGATGAATCGGGAAACCATCCGATTTATTCAATCCCCGCATTCCATCAATTGCGTCTCCCACAACATTCATTACACGTCCTTTAATCTGATTCCCCACAGGCATTGCTATAGGAGTACCCGTAGAAACAACTTCCATTCCACGCTGTAATCCGTCTGTACTATCCATTGCAACTGTACGTACTGTATCTTCACCGATGTGTTGCTGTACTTCAACAACCAAAGTACGCCCATCTCTTCTTTGGATAGTCAATGCATCATGAATTTTCGGCAACGCTTGTTCCACTTCATCTGCATTTAGTTTGAAGTGTACATCGACAACCGGACCGATTACCTGCGATATGTGTCCAACAATATTTGACATAAATTCGACTCTTTATATTATTTAAATAAATTTATTCTTATATTTTCATTCTCCATTTTCGGTAAATCTGAGAATTTTGCTCTACACACTGTGCATTATATTGCTACAGGGTAATAAATTCTTTCATTCCTTTTCTCTTACAATGTGCTCTTAACGATTCACTATCGCAAATTTACATAATAATTCTATTTGTGTATCACCAAATAACATTTTTTATTCGTAGAATTGTTATGAGACAAAAATAAAGAAAAATCGAATAGTATCATACAATAAAACTAAATATCTCTACACAATAATTAACTTTATTATTCCACCAAAGTAGCTACTATTTCGCGTGGACCGCCTTCGTCTCTGAATTCACACAAATAAATGCCTTGCCATATTCCCAAATTCAATTTCCCATTTGTTATGGGTATTGTCAGTGAGACACCCGTCAAAACAGATTTTGCATGACTGGGCATATCGTCGATACCTTCTTCAATATGACGATATGCCACATGATGTTCCGGCACGATACGATTGTAGATATCTTCCATGTCATAACGCACGGAAGAATCAAAATTCTCATTGATAGCCAATCCGCAACTGGTATGTTTCACAAATAAATGCAGCAACCCCATAGCAGGAAGCTCCGGCAGATGCGATGTGATTTCTTTCGTTACTAAATGGAATCCCCGCGGACGAGGCTTTAAAATAATAATTGTTTGCTTAATCATTATATTTAGGAAATATGATTTGGTCTTTTCTTTTTTTCCTTTGGCATTTCGGATAAAAAGCCGTTATCTTTTTTTCATTCGTTCCCACCAAATGAAATTGATCTTCCGACGTATGATAACGATATTCAGCAAGCATACAGCTATAAACAAAACACCACCGATAAGCAATGCAGGCAAGATGCCCTGAGAACCTATCCCTTGTGGGAACAAGTTCTCTACAACTTCCATATATGCTGCTCTTACAGCACATACGATTCCTATGCCTCCGCAAAAAATCAATGCATTCAATGCAATGGTCAGTCCTTGATATGGACGGGCTATACGCGACGGGCTATATCCTATCAACATTAGGTTTTCCAATTTGGTTGTATTTTTCTGTAGCAATAAATAAATGCTTAACACCAGAATATAGATGGACAAAATGCAAATAAGCAATCCTACCGACAAAACGACTCCGACTATGATCTTCAAGAACCAAACTGTTTTACCGGCATCCAGTTGATCGCCTTCGGTTTCATACCCTTTTTCTTGTACAAATTTCACAATACTGTCGTCGGTCGGATTGGCAACTTCCACTATTAAACGTGATGGTTCACTCTGTTTGCCACTTCCCAAAGCAGCATTAGCCCAATTCATAAACGATTCCGGAACCAGAATGGTATTCAGTCGATTGGAAAATCCTACAATGTTTCCTTTCATCTGTTTCACCTGTCCGTTTCCTGTCAAACGAATATCAAGGTTGATCATACCCATCACCCCTTCAGACAACTGCGGTAGTTTCCTACTTTGCGCAAACCCGAAATTATACAAATTCAGATAATTGCGTGGCACAATGATAGGTATCACCCCTGTCTCTGCTTCGAAAGTCCATTTATCCGATTGTACATCTACATATTTATTGGGAACAGACTCGAAAAACATATCGGTAGACATGCGCATATTTTGTATCCCCAACCCTGCAGATACATTAAATTGAGCAGGGATAAAACATCCTACGCTTTTACAAAACGGCTGTTCCGATATTTCATCGATGTCACGCTGTGAAAACGTACTTGTCCTACCGATAAAAGAACCTAATGTACTGACTTTCTTACTGATTATAAGATAATCTTTCTTGATAAAACTGTCGCCTTGAGTAAAAACTGGCAATATATCACAATAAAACTGTATTCCTACCAAGACTATCGTCATACCGCACAAATTGGCAAAGAAAAATCCCACCAATTGCGACATGCTGATGTGTTGTTTCAGTAATTTCCAAATCATTTCTTACAAATTGTTTTTATTATACTGACTATTTTTTCAGAGAGACAATACATTATCGTATGGCAAATCGAAGTGCTTTCCTATGGAAGTAACAACAATCCCGGCTTCCCTGTTACGCATTTCTTCTTGCAATATGTTTGCCATGGCACGAGCATTCCCATCATCCAAATGACTGACAGGCTCATCTAAAAAGATAAAATCAAAAGGTTGGCACAATGCACGGATAAATGCAACGCGCTGTTGCTGTCCGAAAGACATCTTCCCTATTTTTTGTTGCATCTTATCGTCAATACCCAAACGCGAGAACCATTCTTCAATTTGTTTCCGTTTAGCGTATTTGGTCAAAGTATTTTTCAGTTGCACGTTCTCCCATGCTGTCAATTCCGGGAACAAGCGCAACTCCTGAAAAAGCATGCTCAACGATGTTTTCCTTAAATCGACCCATTGCTCCACCGAAAAGTTACGGATATTGTTACCATCGAAACATATAATCCCTTGATAATCGTTCCGATAACCATAAATATAACTACATAAAGAAGATTTTCCTGTACCCGATGTAGCTTCTATCAGATATGACTTTCCACGCTGAAAATTCACCTGCCGATGCCATACATCCGAATTAATGCCATCTCTACCGGCAAAAACTTCCGGTAGAGTTTGTTGCAATTCTATTGTATTCATTTTTATCCGCTTTTGTGCTTCCCTCTATTTCTTTACAATAAGAAATGATTTACTCAAACTGTTTCAGTATTTGATATAAAACATTCTGGCTCCGGTCTTTCATCAACAATTCCATGTGCGATGCATTTTTCTCTACCCCTTCTATCACACAATAATCGATATCATTTAAAACAGTCAATGCTCCCATACTACCCGCAGAAGGTACAGAGTTTAAAAGTTTGGTCAGCGCACTGAAATTAATTACCATAAAACCATATTTCCCATCAACCGATTTACTCCATTCCATATCTTTCAATGTCTTTCCGGAAACTTGTGCTTTAATAAGAGGTTCATCGTTGGTCAGATAAAAACGATCTTCTTCCACTCCAATCCACAAATGTTTCATTGTAGGAGGCAGTCCAGTCCAGTCGGCATTCTGCATACTTATTTCGTAAGCATGAGGTCCTTTATTGACAAGTGTTACTTGACCACCAGTCAACGCCAATATCGGCTTCAGGTTTTCAATTGTCTGCAAGAACGAATTATTGGAAACATTCGCATACATTGCAAATTTCACCTGTTCCAAATCGGTAATGGCAAAAGATACATCGCCATTTATAGCCTTAAATATTGCTTCAAAATCGACGGGTATCATAGAAGTTTCAAACAGTTGCCGAGTAGAAGGATAGTTTTTCAAAAAAGCAAAAAGCTTTTCACCATTTACATTGGTTGTTAGCCAGCAAAAAGCATTTGCAGAGAATGCATCCAAATAAGTGCCTTCTGTTTTACTAATAGCCTGTCTTTGCTGTTCCATCAGTTCTTTCAAAACCTTATCGGTTGTTATGTCCTTATAATCGATTACAACTTTGCCTTTTTCAAAGCTCAATGCCATGATACCTTTGGCATCTTTCAGATTGATATCTGCAGGCAATCCCATTGTAGTTATCGACTTGTACTGTTGAGGAAGAATGTCATACGAGAAGAAAGAAACCATGTCGCCTTTTTGATTTTCTAAGGCTTTGAAATCGTTCGAAGACGAAAAGCTATCTCCCGTTTTCTGTCTCAATAACATCGAAGCCCGATGTTTCATACCGGAAGCCTCTCCCCCCATTAGGTCAACAAATGCCATAAACGCATCGTCTGTATAAGCCAATAAAGCATTCCCAGCTGTAGTCCACATACAACCCTCTTCTTCAATCAGTTTCGAACATATATGCTGAGAAACCAATTCATCCAACAAATTTTCGAGTTTACTTTTATCCGAGACACGAATCAACAAGCCTGATGAAGTCATTCCCGATTCTATGAAAAAGTAAACGTCATCGGTCAATTCTAATCCGGTCTCGGAAGGATCTTCTATTATTTTATCTACCAACTCGCCCGATTGCAGGAACTCACCTTTAAGGGCATTGCTAAGACGTTCCTTAAACACGGCACTTTCAGAAGCGTTTATCCCACTTTTATCTGCAAGGGTGCCCAAATCGAAACGCATGACACAGGCGGCATCTTTTGGAAGCGCATTACGATATTGACTTTCTTCATGGCAAGCAGTCAACACAAACGTTGCCAACAAAACAACAAAACTAAATACATACTTTTTCATATTCTCAAAATTTTAACTATTTATCATATTCATGATGTGCACAGCAACCAATGCTGCGGTTTCTGTCCGTAAACGAGATTTTCCTAAGCTCACAGCTTGAAATCCGCAATTTTCAGCCTTTTCTACTTCTTCCTTGCTAAAATCGCCTTCGGGACCAATCATTACAGTAACATCCTCGCCTCGCTTCAATACATCTTTCAGTAAAGGTTTCCCACCTTCATAACAATGGCAAATGAAACGTTGTCCCGAAAAATTCTGTTTCAAAAATTGGTCAAAATCAACCATCTCATTTATTTGAGGTTTATAAGCCTTCAGCGATTGTTTCATTGCCGATACGACAATCTTCTCAATGCGCTCGGTTTTTATAATTTTGCGCTCGGAAAAGCGACAATTCATAAAAGTCAATTTGTCAAAACCTATTTCCGTAGCCTTTTCAACAAGCCACTCCATTCTGTCCATATTCTTGGTTGGTGCTAAAGCGATATGCAAACAATTTTCCCATTGGGAAGGTTGATGTATTTTCTCTTGAACCTGCACATGGCAATGCTTTCCTTTTATGTCATCGATCAATGCTTTATAGAAATAACCTTTTCCATCTGTCAGCATTAACTCATCGCCTTTCGATAATCTTAATACCCGCAAGCAATGTTGCGCTTCTTCTTCCGGCAATTCCTGATTAACAGCAATGTCCGGCGTATAAAATACATGCATTCTTTTTCCTTTTTTTGAAAAACCAACAATTAATGAATATCTTATTTACATCGACATGAACTTATCTTTTTCATGCGTTTTTTCCCTTTTGCGTATTTCATCGCGCAACATGGATGCACGTTCATAATCTTCACGTGCAACCGCCTGTGACATTGCCTGTTTCAAAGTCTCAACATCCACAGCATTAAGAGTAAGAGAATATTTGGAACCATCGTCTGAGATTTCCCGCAAATGTTCTCTGTCTAAAATCGATTCCTTAACATATAGAGGAAAGCCATTTCTCATAGAAAGAGAAACAACATCTGTTGTACGGGCATCTACATAAAAAATACTACCATCCACCCGCTGCACATACAAATAAGAATAATAAATTCCCTCCTTTACTTCGTATATCACAGCTTTTACCGGCTTCAGCCCTCCTTCATACATCACATTCAACATTAAATCGTGCGTAAAGGGGCGTGGTGGATTGTAATGTAATTGCGCCATCCGTATAGCTTGTGCTTCCGATGCCCCGATGATAAGTGCCAACTTACGCTCCTTTCCATCTGCTTCTTTTAATACTAAAGCATACGAATCGGATGGTTTCAAAACAGTTGACAAATCCATGAATTTAATTTCGATATCTTCAGAATTGTTCATTCGCCTGTTTACCTTTCTTTTTTTTCATGTTTATATTTAAATACAAGAGCAAAAGCTATTGCCACAATCAATGCATATGCCGAAAAAACGAACCACGCATTGCTCCAGCCATCAACTTGGGGCTGTTGGCTATTGAAATCGACAAAACGATTGACAACCCACTGGGCACTCAATGTTCCAATGGTTGCTCCGAACCCATTAGTCATAATAATAAATAATCCTTGCGCACTTGAACGGACAGAAAAGTCTGTTTCTTTATCGACAAACAACGAGCCCGATACATTAAAGAAATCAAATGCTACTCCATATACGATCATTGAAAGAATAAACATCCATACGCCATCTCCCGGATTTCCCAACCCAAACAAGCCAAAACGTAATACCCATGCTATCATAGCTATAAGCATTACTTTTTTTATGCCAAAGCGAGTCAAAAAGAAAGGTATAAGTAAAATGCAACAAGTCTCACTAATCTGCGACAATGAAATCAACAAATTGGCATGCTGTACTCCAAATGTATTTGCATATTCGGGTATTTTATTAAAACTAGTAATAAATGGATTGGCAAAACCATTTGTTATTTGCAAAGAGACCCCCAAAAGCATGGAAAAAATGAAAAATATTGCCATTTTCTTTTCACGGAACAATAAAAAGGCTTTTAACCCTAATGCATCGACCAACGATTTCCTATTTTTTCCAGCCCCTTCTCTGCTAACCGGACATTCAGGTAACGTATTTGCATAGATTGCCAGCAAAACGCCCCACATCGCACACATAAAGAACTGCATATAATTATCCTGAAATCCCAATAAATCGACTAACCACATGGAACATATAAAACCGATTGTACCACATGTACGAATAGGAGGAAACGATTTTACGGTATCCAAATGCATTTTATCTAACGCAGTATAAGCTACCGAATTAGACAAAGCCAAAGTCGGCATATAAAATGCGACACTTACCGAATAGAAAGCAAACAATACAATAAACTCTACATTTTCCCCTGAAACCATTCCATAATAGCCGGCACCGCCCATAAAAAGAGCAGCAAGCAAATGACTCAATCCCAACAAACGTTGGGCAGGAACCCATCTGTCGGCTATGATCCCTAAAATAGCCGGCATAAACAAAGACACAATGCCTTGCATTGCATAAAACAATCCTATATGACTGCCTAATCCTACATTCGCCAAATAGGTTCCCATGGAAGTCAAATAAGCTCCCCACACTGCAAACTGCAGGAAATTCATTATAATCAACCGGATTTTTATATTCATTTTCGCTTCATTTGATTCTAAAAAACAAAATGCTTCAATCGCATTTATGCAATTTTCTTTTTCTATGAACAAATTTAAACGAAAAAAACTACATTAAAATATTTTAGGGAAAGTTTTTCGGCTTATTTCAAGAAATTCTTTCAAAAAGAACGTAAAGAAATAAAAAAAGGGAATCTTCCCAGATTCCCAATCTTCATTAACCTTAAATCTAATACCATGAAAAACACGATGCAAAAGTACACGTTTTATGTTATAAAACATACAAATCCCAATAAAAAAGCCTTTATATTAAGAATAATTAACTATTTTAGGAGAAATCTGGAAAATTCAGTCCATTTACGTCTTCACAAATTCGAAAAAAGATCATGAGAAATGGACAGAAAGAAGATGATTTCTTCCTTAAAACATCAAAGGATTTTTATTATCAGTCCTACCCTATCAAAAAAAACATTACTTTTGTCCGCTATTAAAATTACAATTATCAACTTGACAAATTATTTATTATGGCAATAGAACATGTAAAATGCCTGATTATCGGATCGGGTCCGGCCGGATACACGGCTGCTATCTACACAAGTCGTGCTAACATATCACCGGTTTTATACGAAGGAATCCAACCGGGAGGACAATTGACCATCACTACAGAAGTAGAAAATTTCCCCGGATATCCGGAAGGTGTAACCGGTCCTGTACTTATGGACGATTTACGCAAACAGGCGGAACGTTTTGGCGCAGAGATTAGAAATGGCATCATTACTAAAGCCGACCTCAGCAAGTCGCCATACTCTTTTGTGGTAGACGGTGAAAAAGAGATTACTGCAGACACTGTAATTATTTCAACAGGAGCAACAGCCAAGTATTTAGGTTTGGACGATGAAAAGAAATATGCAGGTATGGGCGTAAGCGCATGTGCCACTTGTGATGGCTTTTTCTATCGTAAAAAAACAGTTGCCGTAGTAGGAGGTGGTGACACTGCATGCGAAGAAGCTCTTTATCTGGCAGGACTGGCAAGTAAAGTATATATGGTAGTTCGTAAACCTTATTTAAGAGCATCTAAAATTATGCAGGAACGCGTAACGAACCATCCTAATATTACAGTGTTGTTTGAACACAATGCTATTGGGCTTTACGGCGACAACGGTGTAGAAGGCATGCATGTAGTAAAACGGATGGGGGAACCCGACGAGCAACGTTACGATATACCCATTGACGGTTTTTTCCTTGCCATCGGACACAAGCCTAATTCTGAAATATTCAAGCCATGGGTAAAGACAGACGAAACCGGCTATATCATCACCGAAGGGAATACCCCTTGCACAGGAATTCCGGGAGTATTTGCAGCAGGCGACGTGGCAGACCCGCAATATCGTCAGGCTGTAACTGCTGCAGGAAGTGGATGTAAGGCAGCCATCGAAGCAGAACGTTACTTATCAGCTAAAGGATTATTGTAAAAAGACATTATTAAATTCATTTGGATATGAAACTTTTTTTCAAAAAATTCCTTATCACAATCTTATGTGCAGGGAGTTCATTTATTGCATTTGCTCAAGAAAATCCAACTCTGACTGCAGACCCTAATGTAAGAATCGGCAAGTTGGACAACGGACTGACATATTACATCCGCCACAATGAATTACCGCAAAAACAGGCAGATTTCTATATAGCCCAGCGTGTTGGGTCTATATTAGAAGAAGACAACCAACGGGGGTTAGCTCATTTCCTCGAACACATGTGTTTCAATGGAACGACTCACTTTCCCGGAAATACATTAAGAGAATATTTGGAGTCTATCGGAGTTAAGTTTGGTGCTAACTTGAATGCCTATACTTCGATTGATGAAACGGTGTACAATATTTCAAATGTTCCGGTTATCCGCGAAGGTATCATCGACAGTTGCTTACTGATTTTGCATGACTGGGCAAACGATTTGACCCTCGATCCGAAAGAAATCGACAAAGAACGTGGAGTCATTCATGAAGAATGGCGCACAAGCATGGGAGCCATGATGCGTATGTATGAACAAACGTTCCCTGAAATTTTTGCAGGAAGCAGATATGCATACCGTCTCCCTATCGGCACAATGGAAGTTGTAGACAATTTCCCTTATCAGGCTTTACGCGATTATTATGAAAAATGGTACCGACCAGACCAACAAGGAATTATCGTTGTCGGTGATATAAATGTAGACCAAATAGAAGCAAAAATAAAAGACTTATTCAGTCCCATTCCTATGCCTTCTCCAGTGTCCGAACGCAAATATTACCCGGTTCCCGATAATAAAGAAACCATTATCAGCATTGCTAAAGACAAAGAGCAACAAACAAACATGGTTTATGTGTTTCACAAGCATGATCCTTTCCCCAAGGAACTGAAAAATACAGTATCTTATTTAGGCTATCAATATGCACTCAATGCTATCTCTAATATGTTAAACAACCGGTTGGAAGAGCTCGCACGCTCAACAAATCCGCCGTTTATCGGAGCTGGAGTTGGGGATGGAGACTTCATCATGGCTAAGACCAAACAAGCTTTCACCGGTATTTCCGTCTGCAAGGAAGGACATATTCAAGAAGGTTTGAAAGCTTTGATGCGTGAAATAGAACGTGCACATCAGTTCGGATTTACAGCAAGCGAATACGAGCGCGAAAAAGCAAACTATCTTAGTGCACTTGAAAATGCATACAACGAACGCAATAAAGTAAAAAACGAACAATATGTTTCAGAATACGTTTCAAACTTTATCAACAACGAACCTATTCCCGGCATCGAACAACAATATGCTTTGATGACACAAATCGTACCGGCTATTCCGGTAGAGCAAATCAATCAGCTCATGCAATCGTTAGTCAGCGACAGCAATATGGTAGTAAGTTTGTTCTTACCTGAAAAAGAAAATATGCAGTATCCTACAAAAGAAGAGATAAAGCAAGTTTTGACCGAAGTTAAAGAAGAAAAACTTGAACCATACATCGATAAAGTATCCAACGAACCATTAGTAAAAAACGTCCCTACAACCGGGAAAATTGTCAAAAAAGAAAAAGGAGCATTCGAATCGACTGTCCTGACACTAAGCAACGGCGTACGGGTCGTATTGAAAAAAACCGACTATAAAGCCGATGAAATTAATATGACAGCATTCAGCAATGGCGGTAACTCTTTATTCGATGACAACGATGTCCTACAGTTTGACGCAATAAACGATCTTATCGGAATCGGAGGATTAGGCGATTTCAACGTAATGGAACTGCAAAAACTGCTTGCAGGAAAGAGAGTCTCCGTAAGTGCATCTGTACAAAACTTAACCGAAAGGATAAACGGAGGCTGTGCGCCAAAAGATTTTGAAACGATGTTACAACTCACGTATCTGACATTCACGGCTCCACGTATGGACCAAGAAGCTTTCGAATCGTATAAGACACGTATGAAAGCACAACTTGCCAATTTAGAGGCCGATCCGAATATTGCATTCAGCGATACGGTAAGAAAAATGATATACAACGACAATCCTCGTGTACAAAGACTTACTGAAAATAAAGTAGACAGCATCGATTATCAAAAGGTAATGACTTTATACAAAGACCGTTTCAAAGATGCAAGCGACTTTACATTTATTATGGTAGGAAACATCGACTCTGCAACAATGGTTCCACTCATCGAAAAATATTTGGGGGCATTACCTTCCATTCAGCGTAAAGAATCGTTCCGAGACAATCATATAGACATTCAAGAAGGAGTGATACGCAATATTTTCCATAAAGATTTGCAAACGCCAAAAGCAACCGTCTGCATCGTATATAGCGGAACATGCGATTATACACTGAAAAACAAACTGCTGATAAGCATGATTTCCCAATTGTTGACAATGAAATATACCGAAACAGTACGTGAAGAAGCAGGTGCATCGTATGGAGTAAGTGTATCGGAAAGCATCAGTAAATACCCGAATGTAGAAGCTACGCTGCAAATTTATTTCGATACAGACCCGGAAAAACGTGCGGAAATGGTCGAATTAACCGATAAAGGCATCGAGGAATTCATTGCAAACGGGCCAAATGAAAATGATTTGCAAAAAGTAAAAGAATACATGCAAAAAACTTATGAGTCCAATAAAAAAGAAAATGGTTATTGGGTAAATATATTACACTCTTATTATTGGGAAAAAGAAGATGACTATACCGGTTACGACGAATTGGTAAATAATATAACTTCTTCCGACTTACAGGAATTTGCAAAAATGTTTTTCAATCAGAAAAACCGGATTGAGGTAAGCATGACTTCCGGCGACACGAAGTAAAGCAATCATATAAATATCATTTGTCTTCTTAACCATCTCTACAGGCAATGCAACATTTTCATGAAGTTGCATTGCCTGTTTTGTTTAGACATTCCGTCACATTTATCCTAACAAATAATAAAAATGTAAAGGCGTTTTCATCATGAAGCAAAATAACATTAAATAAAAGCCTACCATATACACATTTTCCATACTTTTGCCGGACACAACATTTATTCCTCATGAAAAAAGACGTTCATTTGCTACTGCTTGTCGCCATTGTATTTCTTGCACTATTGCCTTCGTGTAAGACCCAAGTGCCTAAATACAATTATGCAGAGTTGGCAAAAGCCGCTGTCCGACTTCACATCGACATTGATATGAACGACAATCACCGCTTATATATCGAGTCTGCCCGATGGATAGGGGTTCCTTATCGGCATGGAGGAAATTCAAAAAGAGGAATTGATTGTTCCGGACTGACTTCCAACATTGTAAAAGCAGTTTACAATGAACAACTTGAACGAAACTCCGATTTACAACGAAAGAAAAATTGCCGTAAAATCAATAAGCACCAGTTGAAAGCCGGCGATTTAGTCTTTTTCCATAATGGGAAAAACAAAAAGCAAGCCACCCACGTAGGCATATATTTGAAAGAAAACAAATTCATCCATGCCAGTACGAGCCGGGGGGTTATAGTCAGCAATCTCGATGAACTTTACTACAGAGAAAAATGGATGCAGGGTGGACACATAAAAGGTCTTTAACATACATGAAAAAGGGTGGCACACCCATAAAGGCATTATTGCCCACAATCTTTTTCTTATGGAGCGGAGTTTATGGATTGTTTGCACAAACGGAACAGAAAGAACATGAGCTTCGTTTCAACGAGGAAGTTATCAAAATGATCCAATTCGACTTTTCCCACAGTAAAGATGAGCAGTTGAACCGGCAAACTGAAGCTCCAGTCGAAAAAAAATGGTTACAGTTTCGGGAAAATTCAGCTATGCCTCGTTCGTTGATAGATACGACAACTGTAAAAAAAATAACCGGATACATCCGGTTGGAACCTTATACCATTTGGACTAAATTCGGTGAAGATCCCATATACGATGTTATACCTAATGAAAAAAAGAAAGAATGGGCAATACATTGGTCAATTAATATAGGCGGAATCAATGCAAATCAATATCAAGGGTCCGGAGGATTGGGCGTAGTGATAATATTGGACTTCAACAAACTTCTTTACGAAAACTTCACAAAACGCGGGCGTGCCATCAAGCATAACCGCAAACATGCCAATGCATGGAAAACTTATTCCAACTATCTTCCTACCATATCCGACCGGTTGAAGTTGCCTACTTTTTACAATGCACAACAAGCTGCTGCAGCTTATCATACAACAGATACAGTAACAACAACAGTGTCAAACTCTATACCCGATTCCATAAAAGCACACACACCCGTACTTTCCACAAAGAAAGTTACCCAACAAGAATCATCTTTCGAAGATTATATTCACAAACAAATGATTCAAGATTCCATTCGTCGGAAAGACTTTTTCCAAAAAGACAAGGATTACCGAAATGTTTACGACATTGAAAAACAAATCCGCAAAATGAAAGAGTAATAAATAAAAAGGAGAACAATACACAGACTGCTCTCCTTCTTACTCTATCCAAAGAGATACCCATTATCTCAACGGCTTAATTTTTATGTTTTTAAACCATACTTCATCACCATGGTCTTGCAATAAGATATTTCCTTTTTCTGCATTACCGAAATCAGGCCAATTACGATATTTGCTATACGCAACCAATGCATTCCACATCTGGTTGTTCCGTTCATATTCAAGGAGCTTTTCCCCATTCAACCAATGCTCTACATGATTGCCTTTCACTATAATAACAGCCCGGTTGAATTCACCTTTCTTAAACGGTTTTTTCTCAGGAGCCGGGATCAAATCGTACAAAGAACCTGCTTTGCGATTCCCTTTTACCCCCAATTTGGCATCAGGATGTTTTTCATCATCCAATATCTGAAACTCACACCCAATTGCCGAACCTTCTCCTTTATTTAAGTCTGGATTAACAAAATATTTAATCCCACTATTTGCCCCCTCGGTTATTTTAAAATCTACACTTAAAATAAAGTTCTTATACTTACGGGTAGTAACAATGTCTCCCCCGTTTGCCGATTCAGCACCACCACTTTTCAAGACTTTCAACAGTCCATCTTCTATTGTCCAACCTTTTTCCGGGAATGTTTCTATTTTCGCACCTTTCCATCCTTCGGTTGTTTTTCCATCCCATAACAATCGCCATCCGCGACTTTTCTCCCATGGAGACAAGGTATTCGCTATCATATTTTCTTCTGGAGCAACACGGTTGGTGGGAGTCATATAATTGAAAATATCTTCCGTACAAATACGAATGTTTCTCCAACATACGGTCTTCCCTTCGTCTGCCTCATTATAAATAGCATGAACTTGTAAAGCGATAAAGCCCTCAGGGGTTACATCGTCCCAAACATTTGCACAAGGAATTCCGTTGACCCATGTACGAATGGCGTTACCTACAGCTTCTACTCTGGCTTTATTCCACTCATTCTTTTTAAAAGCTCTCTTCGCTCTTTTGTTCAAAGTCATAGGATATAACCATCCTCTTCTCGCTTCATCGTAAATACCTCCCGACCATGCACGGTCTGAAGGGTCTATCTCAAACTGATAACCATGTACACGCCCGTCTTGATAATCTTTTTTACTTTCACTCCGAATCTGGACTCCGGAATTCAAGCCCTCGTCTATCTTAAATTCAAACTCAAGAATAAAATCTTTATAGGTTTTTGTCGTTGCCAAAAAAGTATTAGGAGTATTCATTTTCGAAACGCCGATAATCGTATTGTCGGAAACCTTATACTCTGCATCGCCATTTAATACTTTCCAGCCTTTCAAATCTTTCCCATTAAATAAAGGCTTCCAATTTTGTGCCATACTACCAGCACAAATGCATGTACACATGCATACTGTAAACAATATTTTTTTCATAGTTCAGTCATTACAATTTATAAAATTCATCCCATCCTTTGCGAGGCGGCAAACCAGCCAGCATTGCATTCGCAAACTCATTGTTTGTGAAAACTTTATTTCGTGTATCGAAGAATAAATCAGCATTCAACCGTTGAGCTATTACTCCCAAACAAAATACTTGACTTAAAACACCGTTTATTTCGAATGGAGAACGCGTTTTTTCCAATCCTTGACAAGCAAGCAAGAAGTTTTCAAAGTGATTCGACGGACTCTTTGGTACTTCCGGCAATTTACCGGCCATCTCTTTTGCTTTCTCTTCCGGTATAATAGAAAGCGTACTTCCATGGCTTCCACCTTTGAATATCAAATCTTTTGTATAAATTATCTTACCGGGATTTAAATTGGCAGGGACATCTTCTCCTTGATTTGTAGCCGGGACATCCGGATTTGCTTCCGATACGCCATAACCTCTTGGTAAAGGTGGCAGGTTGTCGATACCATCATACCATGTGATATCTACAGGAGGCATGTCCCTCCGCTGCGGGAAACGGAATAAAATAGTAGACGAATATGGATAGAAATAATCGTTGTGTCCTTCTGCTTTCAACATTTTTATTTCATAAGGCAAGCCCAAATCTAAAAATTCATGAACCGTATCAAGTATATGTGCGCCCCAATCTCCTAAAACACCCATGCCGAAATCGTACCAACAACGCCAGTCTCCCTGATGATATTTCGAATTATAGTCGTGGAAAGGAACAGCTCCCAGCCATGTATTCCAGTCCATATTTGATGGAACAGGTTCAGCTTCAGGCATACGATAAATAGCATTGGCATCCCATTTATGCCAGCGTCTTACATTATTCATATGAGCGGTTACAGCCGTTACATCTTTAATGATCCCAGCATCCATCCATGCTTTAAACTGAAAATAATTGGCTTCCGAATGCCCTTGATTTCCTACCTGTGTTGCCAAATTAGGCCGTTTCCGGGCTGCTGCCATCAACAATTCTCCTTCATGGAAAGTACGGCACAACGGTTTTTCCACATAAACATGTTTTCCTTCTGCCAATGCCAACATAGAAACAGGGAAATGAGTATGATCGGGAATAGCAATGGCTACAGCATCGAACTCGTTTCCTGCTTTGTCGAACATCTCACGAAAATCGCGAAACTTTTTTGCTTTCGGATACATGCCTTGCACCTTTTGTGTTTGTTTTCCGTCAAGGTCAACATCACATAAAGCTACCACTTCTACCATTCCGGTACGTGCAAAGTCTTCTATTATTTGCTGCCCGCGATTTCCTATACCTACATAAGCGATTTTAACTTTATCTTTGCTCTTGGGCTGTGCCGCGGTCTTAGAAACACCACCCAACAAATCGGTTGTTCCTATGGCAAGACCTGTTGTAGTCATTGCCATTGTTTTTAAAAAGTTTCTACGTGTTATCATTATAGTATTATTAATTAAAAATGTGTGTCAAAAATAGTATTTCTATTTATTTCTTCTCAAAAGTAAAAATATTCTTCAAAAACGAGAAAAGAAATCTCGTTTTTTATCGGCTGTTGCCTATCTTTTTATTTTCTCCGGCAACAAATCGGTTTGAATATTACTCATACTGCTCCACAAACTATATCGGACATCCGCATTCATTTGTTCCATTTGGTGCAATATCTGCTTTATTTCCGAACGATGCGATTCTTTCTCGTATGGACAATTTTTTATTTGTTTGCGATATCCGCGCAAAGCAGCCATTTCTACCAAATCGGCTTCTTGGACCAAACACATCGGACGAATAATCGTCATGTCGAATTTTTGCATAACCAACTTAGGAGGCATTGTCCCCATGGCACCTTGAAAAGCCATGTTCATTAGCAAAGTTTCCAAAATATCGTCCATGTGGTGCCCTAAAGCTATTTTATTACAACCACACTCTTTAGCCAACGTAAACAAAGCTTTCCTTCTATTCCACGAACAAAGGAAACAAGGAGATTTGCGAAAATCTGTAGACGAATCGAAAGAAGTCTCCCGATAAAAAAAAGAAACCCCATGAGCTTCTGCAAAATCCTGAAGATATTTTGTATCCGATTGATAAGCAATGTTACCCATTGCCACGTGAGCAGCCATCACAGAAAAACGAGGTTTGTATATACGCGAACGCTCAGCCAGCAAATCCAGCAAAGCCAATGAATCTTTACCTCCCGACAGCCCTACCAATATAGTATCGCCGTCTTCTATTAAATTATATTGTACTACTCCTTTATTAAAACGTTTCTTAACACGACTGACAGCATCCATTTATCAAAACACTCTAAAATTTCATACAAATATATACGAAAAGACAAATTCATAAAAGAAAATAAAAAAAGAATGCCCGATAAGTTAAAAATCAAATAAACTTTGTACTTTTGAAAATAAGTTTAAACAACAGAAGATGATTACAAAATATACATTGACTTTACTTACGCTGTTTTGCATGAGTAACATTGCAGCACAAACATTGAATCAGGCAAAACAATGGTTTAATGAAGGAAAATTTGCTGAAGCCAAACCGGTATTCCAACGTTTGGTGAAACAAGCACCATCCAATGCCAATTATAATTTCTGGTATGGAGCGTGTTGTTTTGAAACCGGTGAACTGGCAGAATCGCAACCCTACTTAGAGAAAAGTGCAGACCGCAAGGTTATCAATGCTTACTTGTATTTAGGAAAACTTTACTACACGCAATACCGTTTCGATGATGCTGTAGAAAACCTTGAAGAACACATCTCTTGGCTGGAGAAAAAAGAACGGGATACCGAAGAAGCAGAAAAAGTCCTTTCAAAATGCAGAATGGCAGCCAGAATGATACGCAATACAGAAAGAATTATTGTTGCTGACAGTTTTGTAGTAGACAAAGCGTCTTTTCTGCAAGCATACAAATTAAGTAAGTCGGTCGGAGAAATTAGCATAACAGAAAACGGAGGGACTTGTTACACAAACGAATGGGGCGATAAAATGTTGTACACCCAAACATCTGCCGATGGAAAAAATCATCTCTATTCACGAATGAAGCTCATTGACAAATGGAGCGACCCGCAACTACTAAAAGGAATAACACTCAATGAGCATAATCAAATCTGTCCTTTCTTGAACACCGATGGCATTACCTTATATTATGCAACCGATGGAGAAGAGAATTTAGGAGGATACGATATTTTTATTACCCGATACGACTCGGAAGATGACACTTATCTTCGTCCGAACAACATAGGAATGCCTTTCAACTCGCCTGCGAATGACTATATGTATGCCATCGATGAGACGAACCATCTTGGCTGGTTTGCTTCCGACCGCTACCAACCGGAAGGTAAAGTGTGCATCTATGTATTTATTCCCAACGACTCAAAACAAGTATATGACTTTGAAAATACAGACGAACAGATTGTCATCAATGCTGCCACTTTAAAAAGTATCCAATCTACATGGGATAATACAAACAAAGTTCAATTGGCAAAACAACAAATCCAGAAGATCATAAATGAAAAGCCCGTCAAAACTCAAAAATACGATTTCCAATTCATCATCAACGACAAGAATGTCTATCATGCACTATCTGATTTCCATTCGGATGAAGCACGTCAGTTATTCAATCAGTTCCGGCAAAAAGAAGAAGATATAGAATCGCTGGAAGCAACGCTAATAAAACTCCGGGAAACATATCAGCAAGCAACTTCAGAAGCGAAATCGCAAATGGTTCCTTCTATATTGGAAAAAGAAAAAAGAGTAAAGGAACTTCACAATGAAATAAATAAGCTCACAGAGCAAATACGGAATACAGAAATCAACGCTTTAAAATAAACTTTCATGGAAATTCTTATCATTATCATATTAATTGTCGTAGGCTTAATACTTTTCGGCGCAGAGATATTTCTTCTTCCGGGTTTTGGAATTGCCGGGATTTTATCGGCCGTCAGTTTGCTATATGCCGTTTATTATGCTTTTGCTACATTAGCAATGTCGGGCGGATTCATAACCCTATTCGTTACCCTTTTGGGAATAATCGGCATTATAATTTGGTTCATGCGTTCCAAGACAATGGATCGTTTATCGTTGAAAAAAGAACTTGATTATACCCCCGATCCTTTAAAAGATATTTCCATACATATTGGCGATAAAGGCATAGCACGTACCCGTTTAACACTGATAGGAAATGCAGAAATAAACGGACATATACTTGAAGTTCAATCGTCCGATGGATTTATTGATGAAAAAACACCTATCGAAATTTGTCGAATCGACCGTGGTACCATCTACGTCCGTAAACAGAATATTCAC
>DXCG01000135.1 GCA_019116145.1 Candidatus Phocaeicola gallistercoris | reverse complement strand
AAGTACGTGGGATGGCGCAACGCGCCACGGGGAAGTGGAAAGGGCGGCGCAACGGGCAGGGGGAAGCTCTGCTTTCCTGCCGCCGTGACGGAAGTCCCGTGGCCGTCATTGCCATGCGGGCATGGCTTGCGGTCGCGGGTGTTCCTCCGGCGGCATTTGCCTCCAAACGGCCTTGCCTGCCATTGCCCCGTCTGGCAAAAGCAGGGCAAGGCGGTTTGGGGGCAGGGAACACGTAGCAGACGGTAATGGTCGCAGGTGCAGATTCACGCCCGTCGTGTCCTGCATCCGGCGGCATTTCCGGCTGCCCGAACGAAGACGAGAAGAAATAATGCACAAGATGGTCCCCGCCGTTCAGCACAAGTACATAAAAGAAGTGCCCACGACGATGGCAGTGTCACTTGTGACATTGTGGTCGTCGTGGGCTTTTCTTTGCTTGTGCCGCTTCTGAAATGGGCTTGCGCACATCAAGCCGGAAGCCGTTTTCAGAACAGGGTAACGGCAAAATCCCTAAAAAATCGGTAATGATTTGGCGGTATGGGAGAAAAAAAGTATCTTTGCAAGTACGAAAGAGTTGTTTGAAGCTATGAGGTAAACCGCAGCAGGTCAGAGCGTTCTGAATGTCGCTAAATCGTTACCTAAAATCTCACACTCTTCAATTCTATTCTGTGTATCAATCAGATACAACTTTTTTGATTATCCATGGCAAAGATAAAAAAGATGTCACATCATTTAAAATTTTCAATACTAAAATTATTTACATTCACCGCATAATCAAATCATGAGATATGTTAATTAGATTCATAAAAATCCCATTATTTTTTCATTTATAATTGCAAGACTGACATTTTTATTATATTCGCACCCGAAATAAGAACTATAAGGATAACAAAATTATGTGTGGAATAGTAGGATATATAGGGAGCAAAGAAGCCTACCCTATCTTGATAAAAGGTTTAAAACGATTGGAGTACAGAGGCTACGATAGTGCAGGAATCGGATTAATAGACAGCCGAAACGACCTTCGGGTATTTAAAGCAAAAGGAAAAGTTTCTAACCTCGAAGAAATAACACTCCAAAAAGACGTGTCAGGATGTACAGGAATCGCACATACCCGGTGGGCTACTCACGGAGAACCTTCTCAAATTAATGCACACCCCCATGTATCCCAGTCGGGGAATTTAGCACTTGTTCATAACGGTATTATAGAAAATTACTCCACTTTAAAGCAGAAATTACAACAAAAAGGATACACATTCCACAGTTCAACCGACACGGAAGTTTTAGTTCAATTAATTGACTATTTTCAAACAACATACCACCTGAGTTTATTAAATGCTGTACAAACAGCTCTTCATAAAGTCATTGGAGCCTATGCAATCGCTATTATAGACAAACAAAATCCCGATTGCATCATAACAGCCCGAAAAAGTAGCCCATTGGTTATCGGTATAGGTAAAGACGAATTCTTTTTAGCTTCCGACGCAACCCCTATCATAGAATACACCGATAAAGTTGTTTATCTGCAAGATGATGAAATAGCTGTAATCGAAAAAGGACAACCTCTAAAAGTCGTAAGTTTAGAAAACGAAATGAAAACTACCGAAATTAAAAAGGTAGATATGAATATCGGCGAATTAGAGAAAGGAGGTTTTCCACACTTTATGCTAAAAGAAATATTCGAACAACCTAAATGCATCAACGATTGCATGAGAGGTCGAGTAAACAGCCAAAGCCATGAAGTTATTTTGTCTGCAGTCAATGAACATAAAGAACGTCTGCTCCAAGCTCAACGCTTTGTCATTGTAGCATGTGGAACATCATGGCATGCCGGATTAATCGGGAAACAACTCATTGAAACATATTGCCGCATTCCGACAGAAGTTGAATATGCGTCTGAATTCCGTTATCGTAATCCGGTCATTTCCGAACGCGACGTTGTTATCGCAATCTCACAGTCGGGTGAAACAGCCGATACACTGGCGGCGATCGAACTTGCCAAAGCAAAAGGAGCTTTTGTATATGGTATTTGTAATGCTGTCGGTTCTTCCATTCCACGTATGACAGATTCCGGTTCTTACATCCATGTCGGACCGGAAATAGGTGTAGCCTCAACCAAAGCGTTCACCGGGCAAGTAACAGTACTTACCATGTTTGCCTTAACTTTAGCCCACACCAAAGGAACATTAAGCAACGATGCCTATAAAAACATTATTGATGAATTAGTCTGTATTCCAGACAAAATCAAAGAAATCCTACAGCAAAATGACAATATTTCTACCCTCTCGCGTATCTTCACATACGCCCATAATTTCCTATATTTAGGAAGAGGATACAACTATCCGGTTGCACTTGAGGGTGCTTTAAAACTAAAAGAGATATCATATATTCATGCTGAAGGATATCCGGCTGCAGAGATGAAACATGGACCTATTGCACTTGTCGACGAAGAAATGCCCGTGGTGGTTATTGCAACTCAAAATGCAATGTATGAAAAAATAATCAGCAACATACAAGAGATCAAGGCACGTAAAGGACATATTATTGCATTAATCAACAAACATGATACTGTGATACGAAATATTGCCGATGAATGCATAGAACTTCCCGATGCTCCGGAATGCCTTGAACCGTTGCTTACAACAATTCCTTTACAACTTTTAGCCTATCATATTGCAGTATGTAAAGGAAAAGATGTAGACCAGCCTCGAAATTTAGCAAAATCGGTTACTGTGGAGTAATAGAATCTTACTCCACATATAAAACCAATCCTTTCAAATATTCACTTTCCGGATGATAAATATTTACTGGATGATCTGCAGGTTGTGTTAATTGATGAAGAATACGAACATTACGTTTACTTTGAGCTGCGGCTGTAAAAACAGCATTTCTAAATTGCTCTTTTGTCACAACTTGAGAACATGAGAAAGTAAACAAGATTCCATTAGGACGTATTTTCTCAAAGGCTTTGGCATTTAATTTTGTATAACCACGTAAAGCATTGCGCAATGCATCCCGATGTTTGGCAAAAGCCGGAGGGTCAAGAATGATAAGATCATACTGATCGCCCATACGGTCAAGAAACTTGAATGCGTCTTCAGTGTAAGCATGGTGACGTGCATCACCGGGGAAATTTAATTGCACATTCTCATTTGTCAAATCGACAGCTTTTGCAGAACTATCCACAGAATGTACTAATCTGGCACCTCCTCGCATCGCATAAAAAGAGAATCCTCCTGTATAACAAAACATATTCAAAACACTACGCCCCTCAGAATATAGCTCTAACAAATGACGGTTCTCGCGTTGATCTACAAAAAATCCGGTTTTCTGCCCTTTTAACCAATCTACATGGAATTTCAATCCATTTTCCATTGCGACATTTTCAGGACTTCCACCTTTTAAAAATCCATTTTCAGTAGCATGCAAATCTGCCTTAAAAGGCAATGTCGTTTCCGATTTATAATAAATATGGTGAACGGAATCCCCCATTACTTCCATCAAAGCCTCAGCTATTTCCATCCGGCACAAATGCATTCCTGCAGAATGTGCTTGCATAACTGCAGTCTGCCCATAAACATCAATGATCAACCCCGGCAACATATCTCCTTCTCCATGCACCAAGCGATATGTATTAGTATATTTATTATCTACAAGCCCTAATGCAATACGCACTTCTTTGGCTGCACTCAATTTCTTTTTCCAAAAGCCATAATCTATACGCTCTGGAGTAAAAGACAATACACGTACCGTAATGCTTCCTATCTGATAATGCCCGCAAGCGATAAATTGATGATCGGAAGTATAAACATCCACAGCCTCTCCTTCTTCCGGATTGCCTTCCACTTTTGCTATTGCACCCGAAAATACCCATGGATGAAAACGTTTCAACGATTCTTCTTTTCCGGGTTTTAAGAAAACTCTTTTATAGTTCATTATCATAATATTCATTCTATCAAAATTCGTGGCACAAAGATAAAAAATCCTGTCGGAATAAGCGACATATTAAATATCTAATTGCCTAATCTGTCAGACGAAAAATACATTCATCTGCTTTAGGATAATGTTTAGATTCTACATATTCCCGAGTTTCTTCTATCATTTCCGAAGTCACTTCAAACCGATAATGGGCATAATCGTCAACATCATACGTACCCGGGACAAAAAATCCCCATGCTTCAAAGAAATCAAGCAAATCGGTTTTCCCTATGTCACAACAAATTTTCACAAATTCATACATATTACGGATGGAAGCATTTCCATCTCCTCTATGCGGATGTGTACGCATATATTCCATTATATCTGCATAAAAATCAGGATATCCTTTTTTATAAAAATAAACATGCAACTGCCAAAATGGAACTAACTTACGAAAGGGGTCTTGCACTGTCAGAATAAAAGGCTTCTCCGGAGCGTCTAACACTTCGCGAAAAGCACTCTCATATACTTTATCATCAACAAGACGGCTTGATGCTCCCAAACTCATTGTACCATACATTGAAAACAAATTATTGCTTACTTCGGTCATTCCTCCCCATGTAAGTTGAGGACGCATCTGCATCACATGTCCTATTTCATGATGAATTCCCCAATTTGTTATAACCAATGATGAAAGTGCTTCTCTCATAGTTCCGTCTGTCCCTTCAAAAGCTACTCCATCACCATCACGAAACATGAAATAATTATAATTCACACGTGCCAAAATTCGCTTATTTGGTATACGATTATATTTTATCGCACCGGAAAAACGATATTGAGCCTCCATTATACGATCATAACAATTTACTAATTCTTCCCCTTTCCCATATGCATATTTCTTTAAATATTCTACAGGATATGCCAACTGCATGTATTTCCCCTTGACATCTAAAACAGGGCTTACTGCACAATCCAACAAAGTGTTCCAATCGTTATTATTTTGTATGGATGAATCAAAATAGCCATTCACTTTTCCTGTCAAAAAATGTAATGTAATAGCCGGAGCTGTTTCCGGATCGTCTACATAATAATCGACATATACATTGCCAGATTTCTCCACATATATAACATTCACTCCTTCATGCAATGCTATATATTGCCTTTTCAATCCCCATCCTTCAGGGTCTTCCGTAGGTTTAAATCCCGGCGTAGGCTGACGCATCCAATCAGGTATTAACAAACCGACAGACCGACCATGAAAATCGCCAGCCAATATTACATGTTCTCCAGCCTCCAGATACATACCTGTCATGTTTTCATAATTACTATACCCATCATACAACTTCAATTTATCAACAAGTTCCTTATTCGATGGAACCGGCTTATAAGCATGCAGCCGATATGTTGCATCATACTGGTCTTTATATAATGCTTCGGCAACAGAACGCATCAAAGGACTACTGAAATTTTTCAATTGCTTTTTCTTAAAACCATCTACCAATTTACTTCCTGTCCAATCTGTAAAAAACATTAAATCGTGAGTAATGGCAGAAGTTGAATAAGATGCAAGCTGTGCGTTTCCTACAGCTATAAAACAACATAAAATAATGGAGATGCCTATTTTTAATACTTTCATTTTCTAAAACTTAAATGGGTTTAACTGCAAATACACTTTATAATCTTTTATCATTCCGGGTTTTCCTGCCTCGGCACGAGGTAAATAAGAAAATCCGGTTATTACTTTTTCCTCTTCCAAATCAATTACAATTTGGTGCGGGAACTTAGGTTTAAGAGAAGAATAATTCGTATGCCAATATGTCGATTCTTGTTTATCGAACACATTAGTAGCCACGTTATTAGCTGCATCTGTTTCTTCACTATCGGCATATAAAACTTTCCAGTGTTGACGTGATACAGGCTTGCCATCAATTCCCAACAATTCCAATTCAGCTATCGCTGCATAATCTCCACCATCGTGAGCGTTCAACGCTTCTAAACAGAAATAACGAGTTGGTATTTCTCTACCAAAAGAAATATGTTGCCACCCGTTTCCTTCTTTGAATGTACCTTCATAAACTGGCGTCTCTTGAGACAAATCTAAGGTTTCCCCCATTTTACGATGGGCATAAGCTCCATTTCCCCGTTGCATATCTAAAATAGGCTGTCTCAAACCTTCTGTTTCTGGTTTGACAGGACCAGCCATATCTAATATGATAATTTCATTTTCACCTTCTTTCAACCAGCAACCCGGCAAATACAAAGTCTGCTGAGGCCCTATTTCCCAATATCGGCCTAAGGCATGACCATTGACCCAGACCATACCTTTACTCCAGTTTAACATACTTAAAAATGTATCACCTACTTCAGCTATCGTAAATGTTGCTCTATAATATGCCGGCATACCTTGTGCATCATTCCCTTTCCGATAATTAAGGTTACTTACATAATTATAATCGATTGGCAAATTATAGACTTGCCAATTTTGCAAACGCTGTACCTCTTTTACATTTTCACGTTGCAATTCCACTTTTTCCGTAATGCCTTTCGGATCGTAAATACCTTTCCCAAAATTCATACGTCCCATAGCCTCTACCAAGATATCCAATTGGTCTCCTTTTTTCACCGGAGGCAGTTTCACAATGCCTTCCCCTTTCAATCGGCTCAATGTTGCCAATTTTTTACCGTTCAAATAAACCTGTGCCCAATCGTGTACTTCAGTTATCAACAGGCTCTGAGATTCGTCACAAGTTTCAGGCAATGTAGTACGATACAAAATGCTTCCCCATCCTTGATCATACATCTCCATCGGACGAATATCATCGCTTTGTTTAGACTGGGGCAAATTATCGAAAACAGGTGCTATCTCAGTCATGGCAATAGTTGGGATAGAAATAACCGGAATTGTATCTGGGATTTCCGGAAGAGTTTCACTTTCCGGTAAATACCCGGCAAGCAAATCGCGTACTGCATAAAATTTCTGAGTAGGCTTACCCGATTCGTTAATCGGAGCATCATAATCATACGATGTGCATGTAGGAGAGAAATTAGGGAAATTTGCTCCTCCCCAATGCCCGAAGCTTGTACCTCCGTGCGTCATATATAAACTGAACGATATGTTTTTATCCAGCATCTCTTTCAATCCGTTTACCAAATCGTCAGCACTCCGGGTTTCATGTTTTGCTCCCCAATGGTCGAACCATCCAGACCAATATTCACTACACATCAATGGAGTATTGGGTCGCAGTTCTTTCAAACGTTTAAACTGATCGTCTACATTCGCTCCTGTTCCAAAATTCATTGTCCACAACAAATCATCCAAGGCATTGTTTTCAAAATTAGAATTCCAGTCGCACTGAAATAAAGGAACATCTGTGAATCCGGCTTTACGCACCATATCACGTATAGCAGCCACATACGGTTTATTTACACCATACGATCCATATTCGTTTTCTACTTGCATCATTATGATGTTCCCTCCCCTGCTGATTTGCAGATCTGCCAACTGTTTGCCAATTTCATCCATAAACAGTTGTACACGTTCCATAAAATATGAGTCATGCTCTCGCAATTTTATATCTTTTTTCTTCAGCAACCACCAAGGAAGTCCTCCCATTTCCCATTCTGCACATACATAAGGACCCGGACGTACAATTATATACATTCCATTTTCTTGTGCCAGCCGACAAAATGCAGCAATATCTTTTTGTCCGGAAAAATCGAACTTTCCCTCTTCCGGTTCATGATAATTCCAAAATATATACAAACAAATTGTATTCATCCCCATTGCCTTGCACATTTTTATGCGCTGTTCCCAGTATGGTTTGGGGATACGAGGATAATGCAATTCTGCAGCTTTAATAACAAAGGGCTCTCCATTAAGAAAAAACGCACGATCGCCTATTTCAAAAGTCCCGGTATTCTTCTGTTGTACACACGCAGTCTGCATACATAAAAAAGATGCTATAAGCAACCCATACAATAATAAATTTTTCATGGTTGTTTTTTTAGTTTGTGAAAATCATGTGGCAAGGTACTAATTTTATGAAGACAAACCCATAAAAGTTTCATCACATTTTTCTATTTTAACATGAAATTTTTTTTATTCGTCGTGCAGTATTCACAAAATTCTTCATTTTATAAGTACAAAACACAAAGACACACTAACTAAATAAGTTTAAAATTTTTCATATTTTTTGGTTAACACATCTCTAAAAGAGAAAAACGCTTGTCCTATGTGATATAGAGCAAGCGTTTTATTTTACTATTTTAGTCCTTGGATTTATCTAAAACAGCAAGCAAGTTTCAGCATGGCACACAGCTATTAAATCGGCAGGAGCTATTTTCAATTGTAAGCCACGTACTCCTGCACTTACAAAGATGTAAGGAAAATCATTACATGTCTGATGGATATATGTAGGGAAATGTTTCTTCATTCCTATAGGAGAACATCCTCCACGTATATAGCCAGTCAAAGGAAGCAACTCTTTTACATGTATTAAATCACACTTCTTATTTCCCGATACTTTGGCTGCTATTTTCAAATTTATTTCATTTTCACCGGGTACAACGCAAACAAAATATCCCGATTTATCGCCATGCAGTACCAGTGTCTTAAATACTTGTTCTATATTTTCTCCTAACGTTTTCGCCACATGTATGCAACTCAAATCGTTTTCATCGACTTCATACGGAACAAGTTCATAATGTATTTTATCCTTATCCAACAAGCGAGCTACATTTGTTTTTGCAATTTTATCTTTCCCCATATCACAATTCTCCCCCTATTATCTGTTTTTCAACTCTTCTGCTATAAACCGAGAGGTATATCCTTTCTTCGACTTTGAGACTTCCTCCGGCGTCCCACAAGCCAAAACATTACCACCTTCCTTACCACCTTCCGGTCCCATATCTATTATATAATCGGCCATCTTTATAACATCCATATTATGCTCTATGACAATTACAGTATTACCTTTATCGACCAAGCGATTTAAAACATTCATCAGAACCCGAATATCCTCAAAATGTAATCCGGTAGTAGGTTCATCCAATATATAGACTGTTTTACCCGTATCACGCTTCGATAACTCTGTTGCCAATTTCACACGCTGACTTTCTCCTCCCGATAACGTAGTAGACGATTGTCCCAATCTGATATAGCCTAATCCGACTTCCTGCAATACTTTGATTTTATTTAAGATCTGCGGTATATTTTCGAAAAACTCTACTGCCCGATTAATAGTCATATCAAGCACATCGGCTATTGATTTTCCTTTATATCGGACTTCTAAAGTCTCCCGATTATAACGCTTACCGTGACAGACTTCACAAGGAACCATCACATCCGGAAGAAAATTCATTTCTATAGTCTTATAACCATTACCATCACAAGCTTCACACCGACCACCCGATACATTAAAAGAAAAACGGCCGGGTTTATATCCGCGTATTTTGGCTTCAGGTAATTCCACAAAAAGATTACGAATATCTGAAAAGACGCCGGTATAAGTAGCAGGATTAGAACGCGGCGTCCTCCCTAAGGGCGACTGATCAACATTTACTACTTTATCTATATATTCTAAGCCTTCAATCGAATCATAAGATAAAGGTTCTTGCAACGAGCGATAAAAGTGTTGAGATAAAATAGGCTGTAATGTATCATTAATTAGTGTCGATTTTCCACTTCCCGATACACCTGTAACACAAATCAACCGCCCTAAAGGAAATTCCACATCAACATGCTTCAAATTATTCCCCCGGGCACCATGCAAAAACAGAGAGTGTCCGTTTCCGAATCTACGTACTTTCGGAATCTCTAATTTCATCTTCCCATTCAAATACTGTGACGTTAACGTCTGGGTATGCAACATGTCTTCGGGCGTTCCTGAAAAAACAACATCTCCTCCTAACCGCCCTGCTTTAGGTCCCATATCAACTACATAATCGGCAGCCAACATCATTTCTTTATCATGTTCTACCACAATAACAGTATTCCCTAAATCGCGTAACTCCTTCAACGAATGAATTAGGCGAATATTATCACGCTGATGTAATCCTATACTCGGTTCATCAAGTATATAAAGCACATTAACCAATTGAGAGCCTATTTGTGTTGCTAATCGAATTCGTTGACTTTCTCCTCCTGATAAACTAACAGAAGTACGATTTAACGATAAATAGTCAAGTCCAACATCTAACAAAAATTTCAGCCGTGTACGAATCTCTTTCAAAATTTCAGAAGCAATAGCCCGCTGACGTTCATTCAAGAAATCTTCTACATGCAATACCCATTTGTACAACTCGCTGACATCCATCGATGCCAACTGATAAATATTCTTATCATGAATTAAAAAATGCAATGCTTCCTTATTCAAACGAGCACCTTTACACTCCGGACATACATCTGTTTTTGCAAATTGTTCTGCCCATTTTTGCGCTGTAGCAGAAACTTCTTTCTCTTGCATAAGCTGTATGTACTTTACAATTCCCTCATACGTTACAAAATAATCTGATGATGTATGTATCAGAGAACCTTTAATCTTTAAACGTTCGTCACAACCATACAGTATCTCATTAATCACATCCTCCGGCATTTGAGAAAGAGGAGTATTCAAAGAAAATTCATAACGCTCCAGCAAAGCTGCTATCTGCCAGAATATCATTATATTCTTATACTTGCCCAAAGGAACTATTGCCCCTTCATAAACAGACAACGACTTATCTGGTATAACCTTTTCTTCATCAATCAAATTGACATAACCCAATCCTTTACAACGCGGACATGCACCTTGAGGTGAATTAAAAGAAAAATTATGTGGAGCAGGTTCTTTATATGAAATACCCGTAACCGGACACATCAGTCTTTTACTATAATGACGCACACTTTCCGACTGTGCATCCAAAACCATCAGCAAACCATCACCTTGTTTCATTGCAGTGGAAACACTTTGTTTCAACCGCAATTCTTCTTTACCTGTTACAACCGTTTTATCTATCACAACTTCTATATTGTGATTCTTATAACGGTCGACTTTCATTCCATGCACAATTTCTTTTATTTCTCCATCAACACGAACATACAAATAACCTTTCTTCCGTATTTGCTCAAACAATTCTTTATAATGACCTTTACGGGTACGTACCAATGGAGCTAATATATAAATTCGCCTTCCTTTATAATCACGATGTATCAAGTCTAAAATCTGATCTTCGGTATATTTTACCATTTTCTCTCCGGAGACATACGAATAAGCAATACCCGCACGAGCATACAACAACCGTAAATAATCATATATCTCTGTAGTAGTTCCTACTGTTGAACGTGGATTTTTATTCGTTGTTTTTTGCTCAATGGAAATAACCGGGCTTAATCCGGTTATTTGATCTACATCCGGACGCTCCATTCCTCCCAAGAAATTACGAGCATAAGCTGAAAATGTTTCTATATAGCGTCTTTGACCTTCCGCAAATATTGTATCGAAAGCTAATGATGATTTTCCACTTCCACTAAGCCCAGTTATGACAGTAAGACTATTACGCGGAATCTCCACATCTATATCTTTCAAATTATGCACACGTGCTCCTTGCACATATATTGTTCCTTTTGCTTCTTCCATGTTTTGCAAATCTATCGTGCAAAGATACTGATATTTTTATTTTTCTTGGATAATCTAACTCTATTAATCTATTCAGCATTTATTTAACCTCTTTAATCACATGCCCCTACAAATATTTTTGAGCAAGTTTGTCCCGATATCCTTAACAAGGATACTTAAATATCAAAATATTCTTTATAACGATTGTACAAATGTCCTGCTTGCAGATAAGCCGACTGAGGACTCATAAAATGAGAAAACTCAAACGTTATTGCCTTATCATACTTCTGTCGGGAAGCTGCTTCAAGTTTCATCCTCAATTTATCGAACTTGATGGGTAAAAACTTTATCGGCATGTCACGATCAAACGATTCTGCATTCGTCCAACATTCTATCCCATACTTATCGGCCATCTTTTTATTCACACTGAAAAATGCATCCAACTCATCATAATCAATATGCCCATCTTGAAAAGCACATGCATCTACATTTCCTTTAATTCCATCGAATATCTCAGACCATTCCCGTTCATGTTCTTCTACTGATACGGCTTCTTCTTTGGTTAGTATACCCGAGGCAGCAGAAACAGCTTTCTTACCATCTATCCATGGAGAAATAAGAGTAGGAAGACCTCCTGATACATCTTTACACTGTTTTCCCAAACTACTGAAAGCAGAAATCGCCCCTTTGGTCTTACGGCTGATTTCCTGACTTAAATACCATCCTTGGAAACTTTTATGATGACCATATTTTTTCCACACCTCTTCTATCACATACTTATTCGATTCTATTTCCCATGTCAAGTCTCCTGTATCCCAATATTTACCAGAATCATATAACCCGAAATAAAACTTCATTTCATATTTATCGGCTAAACGAAGATACAGGTCTATAAGATCGACCGATGGCATATAACAACCAAATTTTTTCATCAAATATTCTGATGGATAAGTAATGAATTTACGATAACCCGAACGAATCACTATCACCGTATCAATTCCTATTGCCTTCATGTAAGAGAAATCTCTATCCCACTCTTTTTCACCCCAATTCTGATGAGGTATATCGTGTGATATTTCATCAAGAAATGTGCCTGTTATCTTAAGACCCTGCGCTTTGGGAACAATCAATCTGTTTTCTATATTCCCGCTTTGTAAAACAGATTCTCTCTTTCCATTGTTTGTACACGAACTTAGCGAACCTGCCATTACTGTTGCACCGGCAATTGATATTTGTTTCAAAAAATCTCTTCTGCTATTATCCATACTTGACCTATCATTAATAAATTTTTGCTTGAATGTTTCTTTCGTATAATTTTATCAAAAATGTTTCCGTACCACTATTTTTCAACTTTTTCAAAACGATTCTTCAAATATTCACCGAGAGTATAGGCTTCAATATGTTTTCTTGAAATACTACCGTCTTTTTCCACCAGTTCATAATGTGGGATACCATTAAAGCGAAATAGCTGACGTAGATAATGAAAATCTGCAGCCGATAGCCGATAACATTCTTCACCATTAAGATTTTCTTCTACGTATTTATTATAATCTTTTTCCGGCGATTCTTCTTCATTGGTTATATACACGAATTGAAACTCCGGATGATCCTTATATTTCTTACGCAAATCTGCCGTATTCTCAATACCGCTCCGGCATGGACCGCAGGTCGTTGCCCAAAAATCTACGAACACAACTTTTCCTTTATATTTGTCGATGATATTCCGAAAGACGTCCGTAGCTTTCCCTTCCGGCAATTGATAGGTACTTTGTCCTGACATCGCTTCTTCATATAGCCGTTCCATCTCATCTAACAACACCTTATTCGACAATTTTTCCCGAGCTTCTGATGTATAATATTCTACTTCTTCATTGCTCGATGAATATTTCAAATTTGAACTGTAATCGTGCAGGTATGTAATTTCCCAACAAAAAGGTATTTCATTACCAAACAGTTGTTTAAGAAGAGCTGCTTCCCGACATTTTATGTTTTGCTCACAAACAGCATGAAGACTATCTGCCTTTTCCTGTGTCAAGATACCTTTTTCACTCCACGTCCTGAATGTCTGAAGCATAACCTTGTTTTCTTCCGTTAAAATATCACTTAGCGGACGCATATATTCCAACCGATTGAGGAAAATATCAAACCGTACATCAGCCAAAAGAGTTTCGTCATTCAGCGGTATTTCTTTCACAAAGTTATAATAAGTTTCTTTTACAGGTACTTTCAATACCGGATTAACAGTATCTTGCTCAATGAAAAAATCTCTATACATTATAAAATCAAACATATCGCCACCTACATTCAACATTACTTTATTACGGAGCATACGGCTTGGTTTCTCCGGCAATTGATGCGTTTCAATAATCGAATCGGCAAGGTGCATCCATTGCGTTTGCTTGGTCTTCATAAATGATGCATATTGTTCAGGAGTAAGAGTTTCTATAGCGTTCTCTATATCTCCGTAACCATAAGATATACAAGAATTGAAATCATTCAACAAATAGCATATTGATGATGTATTTCCCATGTACTCCGCATGTTTCATTTTCCAATTATTATCTCCTGTTCGATCTCCATCGAGGATGTCTTCCCAATCAATATACATGGAAAGCGTATCGCCCGGTTCTATGTAAAATGGAACAAACCTATCTTGAAAGACAAGTGCAGCTTCAATAGGATGGATAAGCGGAAGTTTAACAGAAAAACGCCCATCGCTCTCTACTTTTATTACTGTGGGATAATCTTCCCGAGTCAGTTCATTGCTCAAATAAACCATACCGGTAGTAAAACCTATTAATGGATCGTAACCTTTAATATATCCTTGCACTACAGATGTGTTTTTGCGGAAAAAAGGATGCATGCCATCCATGTTTTTGGAAAAATCTGACACCCTTGTTTTTTGTTGAGTGCAAATTTGCATATTCCTTCCATCAAAACCAATTTCATAATCCCCGTTTTTTTTAGGCTTAAAACAAAGCAAGCTTTGTTTTTCCTCATTTTCCTCTTGAAGAAGCAATTCTATCTGCTTCCGTTTCTTCCGAATTTCCCGATTCGTATAAATGCGATTATTTATAATAACTACCGAATCGAATACTCCACATATCCATTGATTGCTTTCATCTGCAGCATACCAATTCCCCCGGATATGTTCAAGCAATGTAACACGCTTGTCGGCATGAGGCATCAATGAAATGTAATAGATATTCCAATTGCTTCCGGGAGATTCTATATAATGGACACACTGTACGGTTGAAGGTATCGGTTCGAATATCAATGTATAATTCATTTTCCCCGATTCAGGCATATATGTTTCTTTATCTATCTCAATTCCTTCTGCATTCAGCAAATGATACTTATTACCAGTCCGGACGTCTTCCAAATAAGTACTTGCTGAAATCTTAATCCATTGATGTGGACGAAAAGTTGCATGGATATACACACGTGTAAACTCCTGCATACGTTCTATACGGACAATGTCTTGCACACTGCTTCCACGAGCTTTAAATATTGGATTATCAACAGATTGTGCCACGATTGAGACAGAAAAGAATACAAAAAGACCTAACCAAACAAATACATTTTTCATAATTATATAATTTTTTAATCTCTGTTTAAAAGCTTAATACAAAGC
>DXCG01000134.1 GCA_019116145.1 Candidatus Phocaeicola gallistercoris | reverse complement strand
TTTTTTAAGGAATGTAAAAATATCTTTTTATGCAATAGATGAGGCTCATTGTATCTCTGAATGGGGACATGATTTCCGACCGGAATATCGACGCATAAGACCTATTATTAATGAAATAGGAAAAGCACCAGTAATAGCGTTGACAGCTACGGCTACTCCTAAAGTGAGATTAGATATTCAGAAGAATCTGGGAATGACAGATGCTACTGAATTTAAATCATCGTTTAATCGTCCTAATCTTTATTATGAAGTACGCTCGAAAACGAACAATGTTGATAAGGAGATTATCCGGTTTATAAAACAAAACGAGGGAAAATCTGGAATTATCTATTGTTTGAGTCGGAAAAAAGTAGAAGAACTGTCTGAAATCCTGTTAGCTAATGGTATAAAAGCAAAGGCATATCATGCGGGAATGGATTCTGCAACACGTAATGCCAATCAAGATGCTTTTTTGAAAGAAGATATAGATGTTATTGTCGCAACAATAGCATTTGGAATGGGGATTGACAAGCCAGATGTGCGTTTTGTCATTCATTATGATATGCCGAAAAGTTTGGAAGGCTATTACCAGGAAACAGGACGTGCGGGGCGTGATGGTGGTGAAGGATTATGTATTACATTTTATTCAAATAAAGATTTGCAGAAACTTGAAAAGTTCATGCAAGGGAAACCTATCTCAGAACAAGAAATAGGCAAGCAGCTTCTACAAGAAACCGCTGCGTATGCAGAGTCTTCTTTATGTCGGAGAAAAGTTTTATTACACTATTTTGGCGAAGAGTATACAGAAGATAATTGTGGTAATTGTGATAATTGTTTAAATCCTAAAAAACAAGTGGAAGCTCAGGATTCGTTATGTGCAGTGATCGAAACAATCATTGCAGTGAAAGAAAATTTCAGACAAGATTATATAATTGATATCTTATTGGGTAAAGAAACATCTGAAGTCCTCGCTCATCGTCATGAGGAACTTGATGTCTTTGGCTCGGGAATGGGAGAAGATGAAAAATTATGGAGCGCAGTGATCCGGCAAGCTTTGATTGCCGGTTATCTGAGTAAAGATGTTGAAAATTATGGTTTGCTGAAAGTTACTTCGGCTGGACATAAATTTTTGAAAAGTCCTACTTCTTTCAAGGTTGTAGAAGATACGGATTTCGATGATGAGGATATTGAAGATGTACCGATGCGAAGTGGAGCATCTTGTGCTGTCGATCCTGCATTGTTCTCAATGTTGAAAGATTTGAGGAAAAAGATGTCGAAAAAATTGGATGTCCCGCCTTATGTGATTTTTCAAGATCCTTCTTTGGAGGCAATGGCAACTCTTTATCCTATTACATTAGAGGAATTGCAAAACATTCCCGGTGTAGGTGCAGGTAAAGCGAAACGTTATGGTCAGGAATTCTGTGATCTGATAAAAAAGCACTGTGAGGAAAATGACATAGAACGCCCGGAGGATTTGCGTGTTCGTACAGTTGCCAACAAATCAAAGCTGAAAGTTGCGATAATTCAAAGTATAGATCGTAAAGTGGCATTTGAAGATATTGAATTAGCCCAAGGAATAGAACATGATGAATTATTAGATGAAATAGAGTCGATTGTTTATTCGGGGACAAAGCTTAATATTGATTATTATTTGGAGGATATAATGGATGAAGATCATATGTTGGATATATATGATTATTTCAAAGAGTCCGTTACCGATAAAATTAATGATGCAATGGAAGAATTAGGTTCCGATTATACAGAAGAAGAAATACGTTTGGTTCGTATTAAATTTATATCGGAGATGGCTAATTAGGATAAATTTTTAATGTTAGATGAAAAAAAGCTGCCCATTTCAAAATAGGCAGCTTTTTTTATTTAGATAAGATTTTTTCTTTTTGGATAAAATGCGTATATTTGCACGCAATAAAATTTAAACCTATTAGTCCTATGTCATTTATTGCAGAAAAAGTCGTAATGGATGGATTAACGTTCGATGATGTATTGTTAATCCCAGCTTATTCAGAAGTATTACCTAAGACCGTTGAACTTACAACAAAGTTTTCACGTAACATAGAGTTGAAAATACCTTTTGTAACAGCAGCAATGGATACAGTTACAGAAGCTCAGATGGCGATTGCCATAGCCCGCGAAGGAGGTATTGGTGTAATTCATAAAAACATGTCTATAGAAGAGCAAGCTCGGCAAGTGGCAATTGTCAAAAGAGCAGAAAATGGCATGATTTATGATCCTGTAACCATAAAAAGAGGCTCTACAGTAAAAGATGCATTAGACATTATGGCTGAATATAAGATTGGAGGTATTCCGGTTGTTGATGATGAAAAGAACTTAGTGGGAATAGTAACCAATCGTGATCTTCGTTTTGAGAGAGATATGACAAAACGGATCGATGAGGTAATGACAAAAGAGCACATTGTTACAGCTGAGCCGGGGACAGATATGGAAACTGCTGCTAAAATCCTGCAGGAAAATAAGATTGAAAAATTGCCTGTCGTTGGTAAAGATGGTAAGTTAATAGGGCTGATCACATATAAAGATATAACAAAGGCAAAAGATAAACCAATGGCTTGTAAAGATGCAAAAGGTCGTTTGCGTGTTGCTGCAGGTGTTGGTGTTACAAACGATACGTTACAACGTATGACTGCATTAGTTAATGCAGGTGCGGATGCAATTGTTATTGATACAGCCCATGGACATTCGAAATATGTTATTGAAAAATTAAAAGAAGCTAAGCAAGCATTTCCCGATATTGATATTGTTGTTGGAAATGTTGCTACTGGCGAAGCTGCTAAAGCACTGGTTGAGGCAGGAGCTGATGCTGTGAAAGTTGGTATTGGTCCGGGATCGATTTGTACCACACGTGTGGTTGCAGGAGTTGGTGTCCCGCAATTAAGTGCAGTTTACGATGTCGCGAAAGCTTTAAAAGGGACAGGGGTTCCTTTGATTGCAGATGGCGGATTACGTTATTCTGGTGATGTTGTGAAAGCATTGGCTGCAGGAGGATCGTGCGTTATGATTGGCTCTTTGGTTGCAGGAACAGAAGAATCTCCGGGTGATACCATTATTTTCAACGGACGTAAGTTTAAGTCTTATAGGGGTATGGGCTCTTTGGAAGCAATGGAAAACGGGTCGAAAGATCGTTATTTCCAAGGGTCAACTACAGACGTTAAGAAGCTTGTTCCGGAAGGTATATCTGCCCGTGTGCCTTATAAAGGTGCCTTATACGAGGTGATATACCAGTTGGTTGGTGGATTGCGCTCTGGTATGGGGTATTGTGGTGCACATAATATTGAGGAACTGCATAATGCGAAATTTACACGTATAACTAACGCCGGGGTACTGGAAAGTCATCCGCATGATGTCACCATTACAAGTGAAGCTCCCAATTATAGTCGTCCTCAATAAAGATAATCAATTTATGAAATAAGTAAAGCGAAGAATTTCGTTAACATGTTATGTTTGCGTGATTCTTCGTTTTTTTATTGAATTGTTTTTTACAATGCTTGCACGATTCTTTTTTTGTGTCTTGGTGTTATATGTTTTCTTCTCTACTGTATGCAGCGGACAAGGGAAAATGCTTTGTCGCATAGGGAATGATACAATATCGTCAGAAGAATTTTTATTGTATCGTACCTCTTTGCAAGATTCATGCAATTTCGATTGTTTTTTATTTATGAAGTTGAAAGCAGCCGATGCAGTTTCGAAAGGATGGGATACGTTGCCGGAATTGAGGCATGAGTGTAAAATTCTTCAAAACCGTATGTTGAAATCTGTATTTCTTGATACTGTAAAAGTACAGTCTGTTTGGAAAAATGTGCATGAAGACAGAGAAAAGCGATTGTTGACTAATGAGTGGGTGAAGTTTGAAACGATAACGATTCGGTTGTCTCAGCATGCGTCAGGGAGTAAGTTGCAACAAGCATATTCGGCTATTGATTCTGTTTACAGTGCTTTGTTGCATGGTACGTCGTTTGAGCAATTAAAAGGTGGCACAATAACTTCGGTCTGGTATCCGATAAACGGGGTGTTGAAAGAGTTTTCTGTCGTTTTGTCCCGTTTGCAAGTAGGTGAGTGTTCACAACCTTTCCTTTCTCCCCTTGGATGGCATATCGTAAAATTGATAGATCGTCGGAATGAGGTCAATTCTCAAGCTGACATCTTGCCTGATTCGTCTTATTATTTAAAAAAATTGATGACCGGAAATCTGATAAAAGACCATCAGATATATAATGATTGGATAGCGGGAGATTTAAATAAAAATCCGTATGTGGCTCTTAAAATGAAATGGATAAAAGACAAATACCTTGCAAATTATTGGGACGATAGGTGTCATTCTATATGGTCTGATTTGGATGAAGGCATGTTGGCTTCATATTTTGTAGAACATAAAAACGATTATACGTGGGAGTTGCCCCATTTTAAGGGTGCTGTTGTCTTTTGTCAACATAAAAAAACGGTAAAACGTATTAAGAAGATACTGAAGAAGCAGCCTTTCGATGATTGGGGAAAAGTATTGGCTGAAAAAATGAGAGAAGATTCTACGCTTTCGGCTAAAGTGGAAATAGGTTTGTTTCAAATAGGGAAAAATCCTTATGTCGATAAATTGGCATTTAAATGCGGGACAATGCCAGTCAATTTGGAGTATGCTTATGTTGGGATTATAGGAAAACCTTTGAATAAAGGTCCGGAAACTTATAAAGATGTATTGGAGAATGTGAAAACCGATTGTCTGAAAGAACGGAAAAGGCAGGCTTTTGAGAGTTTGAAAAAGAAATATCGTGTGGAAATAAATCAACGCGTTTTAAAAACCGTTAATTGTAGCGGAAAATATTGATTAATACCGTATCTTCGTCTGATAAATGGAAATAATGAAACTGGGAGGTAAATGGATATTGGGAATAGGAGTGCTGATTTTGGGCAGTTGCAGTCAGGCGATAGACCATAAAGGAAAAACTCCTTTGGTAGGAGTTGGTGCAGAGTTCTTATATGCAGAAGATTTGTATCGTGCCATTCCTGCCGGATTACATGGAAAAGACAGTGCTCGTGTGGCAGATGAATATATAAAAAATTGGGTAGAAGATGCATTGCTTTACCAAAAAGCAGAAGGGAATATTCCTGATAATGAGGTTATCGACGAGAAAGTAGCTGCATATAGAAAAGCCTTAATAATGCATACCTATCAGGAAGAATTAGTAAGGCAGGAAGTGGGGAATAATATATCCGATGAGGAAATAGCGCAATATTATGAACAGAATGTCAGGTTGTTTTTGGCTGATAAGCCATATATTCAAGGCTTTTTCATAAAAATGCCGTTGAATAATTCTCAACTGAACATGGTGCGTTCGTTATATAAACGTAATAACCAAGAAGCATTGGATAGATTGATAAAGTTGACAATAGGCAGTGCTGTGAGTTCCGATTATTTTTATGACCAATGGAAACCTGTATCCGATTTTGTTTCAAAATTGCCATTGGATGAAATTACTACAGATGCCGAGTATTTGAAACGAAACAGAAATGTCGAAGTCAAGGATACTGCTTTCTGTTATTTCCTTCATGTGAAAGATTTTTTGGGTGTCGGCGAACTATTGCCGTTGGAATATGTAAAAAATGAAATAAAAGAAATCCAAATCAATTCGAAGAGGGTCGATTTTATTAATCAAATGAAAGAGAAACTTTATCAGGATGCAATAGAACGAAATAAGGTGGATTATTATACTAAGAAAATTAAAGGGTAAATAAGTGAATATAATGAATAAGTTGAGTTTTATTAAAGTTTGTATTTGTTTGGTCGTGTTGTGCACAAGCTTCTCTGCTTATGCGCAAGACAATGTGATAGATGAAGTTGTATGGGTCGTAGGCGATGAAGCAATATTGAAGTCGGATGTGGAAAACGAACGTTTGAGTGCACAATATGAAAACCGGCATTTCAATGGCGATCCGTATTGTGTAATACCGGAAGAATTGGCTGTACGGAAATTGTTTTTGCATCAGGCAGAATTGGATAGTGTTGTCGTTTCTGATCAGGAAGTCTTACAACGGGTAGAAGAACGGATTTCATATTTAATTAAAGAAATCGGTTCACGTGAAAAAATGGAAGAATATTTTGGCAAGACATATACTCAGATGCGTGACATGCTTCGTGAAAATATTCGTGATGGCTTGACTGTAGAAGAAATGCGTCGTAAAATTATAGGGGACATAACTTTGACTCCTTCTGAAGTGCGCAATTATTTCAGGAAGTTGCCTCAAGACAGCATCCCGTTTGTCCCTACGCAAGTGGAAGTGCAGATTATAACTTTGGAGCCTAAAGTTTCGGAGAAAGAAATAGAAAATGTGAAAACGCAATTGCGTGAATATGCCGATCGTGTGAATAAAGGGGAAACAACTTTCTCAACGTTAGCCCGCTTTTATTCGGAAGATACAAATACAGCGATGAGAGGTGGTGAATATGGATTTACAGGAAGAGGTGCTCTTGTTCCGGAATTTGCAGATGTCGTTTTTAATATGACAGACCCTAAAAAAGTATCGAAAGTTTTTGAAACAGAATATGGTTTTCATATAGCTCAATTGATAGAACGACGTGGCGACCGGATAAATTTCCGCCATATTTTGCTTCGTCCGCAGTTGGAACAGGAAGAAATAGATAACGCTTTGGCTCGTTTGGATACGATTAGTGATGATATCCGCAAAGGGAAATATACATTCGATAGGGCTGCGACATTTATCTCTCATGATAAAGATACGCGTAACAATCACGGATTGTTGTCGAACCCATATTCAAGTACTTCACGTTTCGAAATGCAAGAACTGGCTGCTTTAGTTTCTCAGGATGTGGCGAAAGTAGTAAACAATATGCAAATAGGTGAAATATCGAAACCTTTTACCATGATTAATATGAAAGGGAAAGAAGTTTGTGCTATTGTAAAATTGAAAAATAGGATAGACGGTCATAAAGCAACAATGGCAGAGGATTTTCAACGGTTAAAAGGAATCGTTATGGCAAAAGAAGGTGAAGAAAAATTACAAAGATGGATTGTAGAAAAACAAAAAAATACGTATATTCGAATAAATCCTAATTGGCAAAATTGTGATTTTAAATATCCGGGATGGATTAAAAAATGATAGGGTTTCAATATGCAGAAAACAAGTGAAAGACATGAATTAAACGGGCAGAAAATCTTTGTGATAGGGCTCTTGTGCTTGTTTGGCTTTTGTTTGTTTGCACAAAAGCCCGTAAAAAGTCGTGCTAGGGCTCAGAAAAGAGATACATTACAAACCGATACTTCATCTATTCAACGGCAAAAGCCCAAAAGTAAGGTCTATTTGCTTCATTCGGATTTGTTGCGTAAAGATGAAAGAATTCCCGATGCCATGGTAGTCGTTGGGAATGTTGTTTTCCGTCATGATAGTGTGTATATGTATTGTGACAGTGCTTATTATTATGATAAAATAAGTGCATTCGAAGCTTTCAGTAATGTTAAAATGAATCAAGGTGATACCTTGTTCCTTTATGGTGACCGGTTGTTTTACGATGGTAATACGCAAATAGCTGAAGTTCGTATGAATGTACGAATGGAAAATCGTAATACAACATTGCTGACAGACAGTTTGAATTATGATCGTTTGTATAATGTTGGATATTATTTTAATGGGGGGACACTAATGGATGAGCAGAATGTGTTGACCTCGGATTGGGGGGAATATAATCCGGGTACGAAACAGTCTGTTTTCAATTATGATGTGCAGCTGGTGAATCCACAATTTATTCTTACATCGGATACATTAGAGTATAATACAGCTTCTAAAATTGCTGATATTGTCGGTCCTTCGGATATTGTGAGTGACAATAATCATATATATTCAGAGCTTGGTACTTATAATACAGTTACAGGAAAGGCATATTTGTATAATAGGTCTGTATTGACAAATGAAGGTAAACAGCTTACGGGGGATACGTTATATTACGATCGTGATGCCGGAACAGGAGAAGTTTTTCAAGATGTTGTAATGAATGACACAGTCAATAAGAATATGATGACTGGTGAATATGGTTATTATAACGAAAATACTAAATATGCGTTTGTAACGGATAGGGCTGTTGGTGTTGATTATTCGCAAGGTGATAGCCTGTTTTTACACGGGGATACGTTGATGATGAAAACTTTTTATCTTGATACTGATTCTATGTTTCGTGAAATGCGGGCATTTCATAAAGTCCGTTTTTTTCGGACTGATGTGCAAGGAACGGCCGATTCGTTAGTGTTCTCTACTAAAGATAGCTGCCTGACCATGTATCATGATCCTATATTGTGGAATAAAAATCAGCAGTTAGTGGGTGAAAAGATTTGTATTTATATGAACGACAGTACAATCGACTGGGCGCATATTATAAATCAGGCTTTGTCTGTTGAGCATATAGATTCTACTCTTTATAATCAAGTAACAGGAAAAGAGATGAAAGCATATTTCCGTAATAAAGAGATGTATAAAGCCGAAGTAATAGGTTCTGTCCGGGTCGTATATTATCCAATGGATTCTGATAGCTTGTTGATTGGAATGAATGTTTCTGAGACAAGTAATCTTGATCTTTATTTGTCCAATCAGAAACTGGAAAAAATGGTCATGCGTCCGCAGTCGAATGGTACACTTTATCCGATGACTCAGATTCCGGCAGGAAAGGATAAATTGGATAACTTTGTGTGGTTCGATTATATTCGCCCTCTGGATAAAGATGACATCTTTAATTGGCGTGGGAAAAAAGTGGAAGACCAGTTAAAGAAAAATGTTCGGAAGCCTGTCGAATTACCTAATCAACATTTATTTGAAAAGAAAGAATAGGTATGGGGCTATTTAGGATGAGAAAGCCACATGGCTTTCATCATGAATACATTTATGTAAACGAACGGAAAGAAAAATTGAAACGAATGGAGGAAAATGCTAAAAGAGATTTAGGCATGCTTCCTCCTAAAGATTTTTCTCCGGAAGATATCCGAGGTAAGTTTATAGAGGCTACTACCCATTTGAAACGTCGCAAAGAGAAGGGAGAGAAACCTTTATCGTATGTGGCGATGTTTGTTATAATCTTGGTGTTGTTTTTTATTTTACATTATTTGGTAACAGGAGGGCTTTCTATTTAGTTTGCTTCTTTTTAAATATCTAATTAGTAAAAGAATTTTTATTGAATTAACGATAAATATGTCTATATGAGTGATGTAATTCGTTTGTTACCCGATTCGGTTGCCAATCAAATCGCAGCAGGGGAGGTTATTCAGCGTCCGGCTTCTGTCGTTAAAGAATTGGTTGAAAATGCGATTGATGCGGGCGCGAGTCATATTGATGTGCTGATTACCGATGCAGGGAAAACATGCATTCAGGTGATAGATGATGGGAAAGGGATGTCTGAAACAGATGCACGTCTGGCTTTTGAACGGCATGCTACATCGAAAATCCGTGAAGCAGCCGATTTATTTTCGTTGCATACCATGGGGTTTCGTGGTGAGGCGCTTGCTTCGATAGCTGCTGTTGCTCAGGTTGAGTTGCGTACATGTCAAGACGAAAACCAGTTAGGTACGTTTGTTCAGATAGCTGGTTCTAAAGTTGAAGTACAAGAAGCTGTTGCTTGTTCGCGTGGGAGTAATTTTTGTGTGAAAAATCTCTTTTATAATGTTCCTGCCCGTCGAAAATTCTTAAAGTCGAATCAAACCGAATTAAGTAATATTGTGACCGAGTTTGAACGTATTGCATTGGTCAATCCGAAAGTAAATTTTACATTATACCATAATGGTACGGAAATGTTGAATTTACCAGCTATTCAGTTACGTCAGCGTATTATGGGTATTTTCGGGAAAAAGCTTAATCAAGATATGCTGTCTTTGTCGGTCGATACGGCTTTGGCTAAAATATCAGGTTTTGTCGGGAAGCCTGAAACCGCAAGGAAAAAAGGCGCCCGCCAGTTTTTCTTTGTGAATGGTCGATACATGCGTCACCCTTATTTTCATAAAGCGATTACTGATGCTTATGAACATTTGATTCCGGTAGGCGAACAAATATCTTATTTTGTTTATTTTGAAGTAGATCCTGCCAATATCGATGTAAATATTCATCCTACAAAGACCGAGATAAAATTTGAAAACGAGCAGGCGATTTGGCAAATTCTTGCTGCTGCTGTCAAAGAAACATTAGGACGTTTTAATGCTGTTCCGTCTATCGATTTTAATACCGAAGGAATGCCCGAAATCCCAGTATTTGAACCGACAGATGAAGTGCCTTCGCTTTCTGTTTCGTATGATCCTTCTTATAATCCTTTCAATCCTTCTCCGGAGACTTCTCCTTCTTCATATACGCCAGATTTTACCCGTCAGAAGCGGACAGATTGGGAGCCTTTTTTCCAAGGAATAGATAAGAAGAAATTCGAAGACATACCTTCTGTGATTGAAGATGATGATAATTGTGGTGTAATGGATGATGTGTTTGAGAAATCTACTCAACATTATCAGTATAAAGGAAGTTATATTTTAACATCTGTAAAATCGGGATTGATGATTATCGACCAGCAGCGTGCACATATTTGCATCTTGTACGCCCGGTATCGGGCACAGATGGAAAATCATTCTCAAGTTTCGCAACGTGTCCTTTTCCCTGAAATTGTTCATTTTGCGCCAAATGAAATTCCGATTCTGGAAGAAATAATGGACGATTTGCAATCGTTAGGCTTCGATTTGGGAAACCTTGGAGGAGGAGCTTATTCTATTAATAGTGTCCCTGTTGGCATTGAGGGATTAAGCCCGGAAACGCTTGTTGTCAATATGGTGCATACAGCAATAGAGCAAGGTTGTAAAGTAAAAGAAGAGTTGCAAAACATGTTAGCTTTGTCGTTGGCTAAAGCTGCTGCTATTGTGCCGGGACAAGTTTTAAGCAATGACGAGATGAATAATTTGGTAGACAGTTTGTTTGCTGTATCTTCACCCAATTATACTCCCGATGGGAAAGTTGTCTTGGCAGTATTGAAAGAAGAAGATATTGAGAAAATGTTCAGATAAAATGGTAGGGTGAAAAATAAAAAGTCAATCGGATGAAGAATTCTACTTTTTCCCGATTGACTTTTCATGAATAGTAAGAAGAATAAAATAATTATGAATATTTCTCTCCGAATTTCATTTCCACATCATTTACAAATTTACGAATAGCATTTTGGTCGTTTTTCTTGCAGATGAGTAAGGCATTGTCTCGTGCTGCAATTAAATAACCTTCCAATCCTTGGATAACAGCCAGTTGGCCTTCTGGAATTAAAATAATGTTATTTTTGCATTCAGAGAGTAATGTGTTGCTGTTTATGATGACATTTTGATTGATGTCTTTAGGTGAAGCATCGTAAAGGGCATCCCATGTACCTAAGTCACTCCACCCAAAGTTACATAATTGGACATAGACATTGTCGGCTTTTTCCATGATGCTATAGTCAATGGAGATATTAGGACAAGAGGCAAAATCGGGCGAATCGCATTCAACACGTGGACAAATATCAGCCATAATCGTATGAAACGCATTTAGGATAGAGTCTACATGCCAGATGAAAATACCAGAGTTCCAATAAAATTCATCACTTTGAATGAAAATTTCAGCAAACTCTTTGGCAGGCTTTTCTATAAATGTTTTTACCTTGTAAAAATCTTCCTCTTTTTTATCTTCTTCAATCTGGATATATCCGTATCCGGTTTCCGGACGGCTTGGTTTAATTCCTAATGTGATTAGTTTGTCGTGCCGTGAAGCAAAGTCAAGTCCTTTGAGTATTGCCTTATTGAAATCGTCTGTTTTCAAAATCAAATGATCGGATGGTGCTACTACAATTGTGGCATTCGGATTTTTCTTTTTTAGGAAATAAGATGCATAAGCGATAGAAGGAGCCGTATTTCTTCGTTCCTCTTCTATGATTAATTGTTCCTCATTGAAATGTGGAAGCAATTCTAATACGATGTTTTTATAATCTTTATGTGTTGTGATATAAATATTATCCGGTGAAATGATTTGTTTATACCTATCGTAAGTTTGTTGTAACAAAGTTACTCCTGTACCAAAGAAGTCAAGAAATTGCTTAGGTAAGGCTTTACGACTGTAAGGCCAAAAGCGGCGTCCTATTCCGCCCGCCATAATGATGCAGTAGTAATTATTATTCATGACTTTAAAAAAGTTTTAAAAGTTTATGCTAAGATAATTTATATTTTGAAAAAATGATGAGATACTTTTTTAAAATGTGTTAGATAAAAATGTTTTTCACTTTTTTAAACTGAATGCTTGTGTTATCGAAAGATTTATTTACCTTTGCACCGCAAAGACAAAAAAGCCCAGATGGCGGAATCGGTAGACGCGCTGGTCTCAAACACCAGTGGAGTAACATCCATCCCGGTTCGACCCCGGGTCTGGGTACGAGCAAATCGGCTAAGTAGTTGGACACAAGCTTAGCCGATTTTTTTTGTTTTGCAATTTTTGAAGATTCTATAAGATGACATTGTAAATGATTGAGTGCTGTAGGGAAAAATTGTTGATAAACCTTTGGTATGGAGGATGTCAGTTATTATGTAAACCTGATAAAATCAAATATAAAGATTTAAACGATGCAATATAAGCGTCTAATAAATAGGGGGAATTATGTCAAAATTGTAAATGTTGGCATTTGCTATGGATATGATTTAATTCATTTGAGAGACTTATAAACTGAATATTGATGAGGTTTTCTTCTCGGTTGTCCCGAACGTGGTGCGTTAGGAAAAAGAAACGATATGAAGATAAAAAATAGAAATGTTGCATCTTTTTGCACGCAGATCAGTATCTTTGTAATATAATGATAAATGAATGATAGTAATATGGCAGCAAATATTTTTGGACGGTATGTCTGGTTGATAGATATTTTATACAGATACAAGCGTTTGACATTTCAAGAAATCAATGAACTGTGGCAAAAAAGCGGATTGGGTAATGGTGAGAAATTGCCTTTGCGTACATTTCATAGTCATCAGAGTGCCATTAAGGATGTTTTTGATGTGTATATAGAATGCGATTATAAGGATGGTTTTCGGTATTATATAGACGAAAAAGGACGACTGAATGGCAATAATCTTCGCCATTGGCTGATAAGTTCTTATGCAGCATTGAATCAGATGCGGATAGACAACCAGTTGGAAGAAAGAATTATTTTCGAGGATATTTCTTCAGGACAGGCATGGCTGACATGTATCGCTGAAGCCATGAGAAATAATCATGTATTGAGTATTACGTATCAAGGCTTTGGTAAGGAGGGGGTTAATACATTTGAAATAGAACCTTATTTCTTGAAATCCGTGAAACACCGGTGGTACGTAGTTGCACACAATCCTTATTATCCAGTCGAAAGTGAAGAGAAAGACTTCAGGCCTCGCGGTGTGTATTTAATATATGCTCTCGACCGTATATCCAATATACAAGATACAGGTAAGACATTCAAGATGGATGAAAATTTTGATGTCAATCTTTTCTTTGAAGGGTGTTGCGGAGTGCTTACTTCCAGAGGTAAAATTGTACGAGTTGTTATTCGCACTTCTAATAAATTTGCCGAGTATTTGCGTTTCTTGCCATTGCATAAGTCTCAACGTGAATTGAGCAGTAGTGGTGGCTCAACTTTTTTTGAGTATTACGTAAAGCTTACATCCGATTTTTATCAACTTATACTTGCTCAAAACGATAAGGTAGAGATTATAAGTCCATCGTATGTGCGTAGAAAGATGCTGAAATTGGCAAAAAAAATGATGGTCTTTTACGGTAAAGAAGAAGACAATTTATGCGGAAGGTGAACTTCATAGCTATCGACTTTGAGACTGCTACCGGAAAACGTGCATCTATTTGTGAGGCTGGTATTTGTGTGGTGCGTAATGGCAAAATAGTGGAAACTCGTTCATGGCTTGTCCGTCCTCAAGGTAATTATTATAGCTATTGGAATACGCAGATTCATGGTATTCGTCCGGGTGATACAATTCATTCACCGGAGTTCCCCGAAGTGTGGGAAGAGATATTCGAATACCTTAAAGACTGTCCTATTCTTGTTGCACATAACGCTGCATTCGATATGGGTTGTATTCGCCATTCGCTTGAGCTTTATGGTATTGAAAAGCCGGATATAACTTATTATTGTTCGTTGCGTGCTGCCCGCAAACTTTACAATTTTGGTTGCAACACGCTTGATTATCTTTGCGGCCGGTTTGGGATACCTTGCAGGCATCATCACCGCGCCGGCGATGATGCTGAGATGTGTGCACAGTTATTCTTGCAGGAAATGCAAGATGCTTTGCGATGTAACTATGAGACGATGGAGTTTTGTGTCGGGAAATTGTAAAAAATCGTTCTTTATTTTGAAAATAATTGCTTTGTGAACATTCAAGTCCTTTTATGAAAACAGAAATTGAAAAGATGCGTGATTCGGAAATGTATTATTTTTCCGATCCGATAATTAAAGCAAGTCTTAACCATGCAAATCAAGTTTGTGCGCAACTTCAAACAATGAGTTTGCTTGATAAAGATTATCGGAAAGTAATTAAGGAATTGATACCGGATATTCCGGATAGTTCTACCATTTGTCCACCTTTCCATTGCGATCATGGAACAAATATCAAGTTGGCAGAAAATGTATTTATTAATTGCAATTGCACCATGCTCGATGCTGGTTATATCCGTATAGGGAAACATACGCTTATTGGTCCGAATTGCCAGTTTTATACGCCTCAACATCCTATGGACTATATAGAACGCAGGGAAGAAAAAGAAACGGCTTATCCAATAACCATTGGCGATGATTGCTGGTTGGGGGGAGGGGTAATTGTCTGTCCGGGGGTGACTATAGGCAACCGGTGTATCATCGCTGCCGGCAGTGTGGTAACAAAAGATATTCCCGATGATTCTCTTGCTGCCGGAGTGCCTGCAATAGTAAAGAAGAGTTTAAAAAAAAGAACTTGATTTTCTTTGGTTGGTATGCGATGATATATTGTATTATCTGAAAATAAAAAGGTGTTTGTAGAAAAACGTTTTGGTGAAAAAATAAAATCCGAAGAGAAACACATTCATTTCTCTTCGGATTTTATTTTGTGCCTTGTTGATCATTTATAATTGGTTGTTGTGTGTCAATTTTGTTGATATATTCCTTTTTAAGTTTTAATCTGAATTGTTTTTATGTTGTTTATGTAATAGATTAAAACGTGTAATGGTTTAAGGTGGAAAATTGTTGCTGTTTTTGATTTTGTTGTGTTAAATCGAAATATATTTGCATTGTATTTATAGCAAAAAGATTGTAATTGTTTTATTTTATGTTGCAAAGTGTTGTTTTTATATAGGTATTATATTAAAAGAGAAAGCAATGGAAAGATTGTTAGTGAAAATGACGATGATGCTATCGGTTGTAACGGCATCTTCGGTTTCGGTTTATGCACAAGACAAAGTAGAAGCAAAGATAGCGGCCGATTGGGTAAGTGGCTATGTTTGGCGTGGACAAGATTTGGGTAATGTCAGTATACAGCCTTCTGTATCGGTTGGCTATAAAGGTCTTTCTTTGTCGGCGTGGGGGTCGGTAGGATTTGAGAAATCGGATACGAAAGAATTTGATTTGACTTTAGGTTATGGTATTGGTGGTTTTAGTGTGTCGGTGACAGATTATTGGTTCAATAATCGGGAAGGATATTTTCACTATGGAGCCCATAATACAATGCATACATTTGAAGCTCAGATTGGCTATGATTTTGGATTCCTTTCTGTGAATTGGTACACGAATTTTGCAGGAAATGTTGGTTATACTGCTGAAGGCAATCGGGCATACGCTTCATATATTGCACTTAAAGCTCCTTTTCGTTTAGGCGGTTTGAATTGGTTGGCTGGAGTTGGTGCCACTCCATGGGAAAATGATTTTTATAATGGAGGGAAGAATGGATTTGCTGTTTGCGAGATTGGTGTAAAGGCAACAAAAGAATTGCGAATAACAGATTCATGGACTTTGCCAATTTTTGCACAAGCATTGTGGAATCCGGCAACGGAAGGAGCCTATTTTGTTGCAGGCTTAAGTTTTTGATGGGATTAGAAAATGAAAGGATAAAAAGATTGAGGATAACATTTTAAACAGTAACTACAAATTATAGAAAGATGAAAAAAGTTGAAGCAATTATTCGGAGGACGCGATTTGATGATGTGAAACAGGCATTACTCGAAGCAGATATTGAATGGTTCTCTTATTATGATGTGCGAGGCGTAGGAAAAACTCGTGAAGGGCGTATTTATCGGGGTGTAGTGTACGATACCAGTTCGATAGAACGTATCTTATTATCGATTGTTGTACGTGACAAGAATGTAGAGAAAACGATTCAAGCCATATTAAAGGCTGCGCATACAGGTGAGATTGGCGATGGGCGTATTTTTGTTATTCCGGTAGAAGAGGCAGTTCGTATCCGTACAGGTGAACGGGGAGATATTGCTCTGTATAATGCCGAACAAGAGAAATGATTTAGTTAAACAGTAAATACACGAAAGATATGACAAGTAAGTATACAAAAGGCCGTTTTTATGTATTGAAACACGCTGCAATGATTTTTATGTTTTTAATTCTTGCCCCTTCTTTGAGGGCTCAAGATATAGTTGCTGTAGAAACGGCGAGTGAAATAGGACTTGATTCTGGAAATACAGCATGGTTGTTGACTTCCTCTTTGTTGGTTTTATTGATGAGTATTCCGGGCATTGCTCTTTTTTATGGAGGTTTGGTAAGGCAGAAAAATGTATTGAGCATTATCATGCAGACCTTGTTTGTTGTAGGCATAGTAAGTGTTTTATGGATTGCTTTCGGTTATAGTTGGGCATTCGATACCAGCTTTGCTCAATCAGGAAATCCGTTAGCATGTGTAATAGGAGGATTCGATAAAGCGTTCTTGCGTGGTATTAGTATTCATACGCTGACAACAGGAAATATTCCGGAACTTTTATTTGTGATGTTTCAATGTATGTTTGCCATTATTACTCCAGCATTGATTTTGGGTGCTTTTGCAGAGCGTATCAAATTTTCAGGTTATATTGTTTTTATTACCTTGTGGGTGATTTTGGCTTATTTCCCGATGGCACACTGGGTATGGGGAGGAGGTTTCTTACAGCAAATGGGAGCCATTGATTTTGCCGGAGGTACAGTTGTACATATAAATGCCGGTATTTCGGCATTGGTTATGGCAATCATGTTGGGGAAGCGTACAGATTATAAAATAGGTCATCCTATTATCCCGCACAACGTGGCATTTGTATTTATGGGGACCTCATTCTTGTGGTTAGGGTGGTTTGGTTTCAATGCAGGAAGCGGATTGGCTGCAGATGGATTGGCTGCCAATGCTTTTCTTGTAACCCACGTGGCAACAGCAATGGCGGCTATTACTTGGATGGTAATAGACTGGATATGCAATAAAAAACCTACTATCATTGGGACGTGTACAGGTGCTGTATCCGGACTGGTTGCTATTACACCTGCAGCAGGTACAGTCGGTTTGTTGGGGGCATTTAGCATTGGTATTATAACTCCTATTATCTGTTTCTTCATGGTTGCTGTCATCAAACCGAAGTTTAAATATGATGATGCACTTGACGCTTTTGGTGTGCATGGTATAGGGGGGATTGTAGGTTCTGTTCTGACCGGTGTATTTGCAACCCGTTTCATATCGGGAGAAAACGGGGTGCAGGGTGCTTTGTATGGAGATTGGCATCAACTTTTAGTTCAGATTATAGCAACAATAGTTTCCATTGTTTTCAGTGCGGTTGTTACTTTCATTTTGTTTAAGATTGTCGATGCTACAATCGGGCTTCGTGTAGATAAGCGGGTAGAAGAAGAGGGGCTCGACATTTACGAGCATGGTGAATCGGCTTATAACCGTTGATTTCGTTTTTTTTACAAAGTAATCCGGCGATAAAATTAAGAGGTAAGTATAAACTCTTTTTCTTGTCGTCGGATTTTTTTATTATGTACTGATGTTTTAGATGAAATGCCGTGGGAAAGAAGATGAATTGTGCTGGCATTTTTTTACAGAAGGACCTTCGTCTTTCGCCTTATTCCTTAGCTGTTTTTTTAACCTCATCGTTTTTAACACAAAATCTGATGGCTAACCAATTTTAAATCACTACCTTTGCCTCCTAAACATATTTAAAATACTATAAAGTTTTCTATATATGAAATTAAAACATCTTTTTATCGGACTTATCTCATTATTGTCTGTCTCATCTTGCATTCAAGATGAAGCACTCAATGTAGAGGCTGCAATCGATGACTGTACGGGTGCAAATATTCAGTTAGCCAATATTGACGTAACAAGAAAAGAAATAGAAATTTACGTACTTGATGGAACCGATATTTCCAAACAAGAACTGATTTTTTCTCTTCCTAAGGGTGCTTCAATCCAAGCAGATGAAAAAGAGCCGGGAGATGAACCGCCTTTTTACAATTTCAGTAACAAACTTATCCGTAAATTTACGGTTATTTCTGAAGATGGTAATACACAAGCGACTTATATTGTTCGCATCAATAAAATGGAACTTCCTACCCACTATTCTTTTGAGAACTTACGAGCAACAACCCCGTTCCATATATTTTATGTGACCAACGAATCGGGTATTATGCAATGGGCAAGTGGGAATCCGGGATATAACTTGAGTGGTATGGCTCGAAATGAAATGGAATATCCTACAGTACAAATGCCAATAGGAAAAACGGGACGTTGCTTGAAACTTACCACACGCAGTACCGGAAGCTTCGGAGCACCGCTTGGTATGCCTATTGCAGCAGGAAATTTGTTTATTGGATCGTTCGATGTGCAAAATGCGGTACTTGCACCCCGTCAGGCAACTAAGTTTGGATTCCCTTTCACAAAGCTGCCTGTACGTATGACGGGATGGTATAAATATAAAAGAGGGGCAACCATGACCGATGAAAACAACAATACGATACCTAACAGCACAGACACGGGCGATATTTATGCCGTCTTATATGAAGCACCGACCAGTGACTTCTCGCTTGATGGTGATCTTTTCCCGAATGGACAAGGCATCGATGAGCATATTGTCTCGATGGCCCGTATCGAAAAAACAATAGAGACAGACGAATGGACATATTTCGATTTGCCTTTTACTTCGCAAAATGGAAAGACAATCGACAAAGAAGGACTTCGTAACGGCAAATACAAACTTGCTATCGTATTTTCTTCCAGTATCATGGGAGCTTATTTCCAAGGAGCTGTAGGTAGTGAATTGTGGATCGATGAAGTAGAAATTATTTGTGAATAAGTCAATTTTTAAAAGTTTACACATGAAAAAATATATTTTCACCTTTGCAATTGCAGGTTTGGTAAGTATAGGTGTATCATTTGCACAAACATCGGAAAACCAACTTCAGAAAAAAGAATATAAAGGTTTGATATGGTCGGCACTACATGGATTGGATTATGAATTTAAGGCAGGTGTCAACATTGGTGGAACGTCCCCGCTTCCGCTACCGCAAGAAATTAGAAGCCTTGATTATTATTCGCCGGGACTTGCCATAACACTGGAAGGAAGTGCAACTAAATGGTTGGGGGAAAAGCGGGAATGGGGTGTCAGCGTTGGTTTACGCCTCGACAGCAAGCAAATGACTACCCGTGCAACAGTGAAAAACTATGGGATGGAGATTTTCAGTGATACCGGCGGTAAAATCCAAGGACTATGGACAGGTGGTGTAAAGACGAAAGCAAAATTAGCGTACCTGACAATTCCTATTTTAGCTAATTATCAAATTAACGACCGATGGAAAGTGGTATTAGGACCCTATCTTTCGTATATGATGGATGGCGACTTTTCAGGAAATGTGTACGAAGGACATCTTCGTACCCCCGATGCGACTGGAAGTAAAGTAAACTTTGCAGGGGATAACATTGCGACATACGACTTTTCTAACGAATTGCGTAAGTTCCAATGGGGCTTACAAGCTGGAGGTTCTTGGAAAGCATATAAACATTTGACCGTACATGCCGACCTTACATGGGGACTGAATGACATCTTCCAAAAAGATTTTAAGACCATTACGTTCGCCATGTATCCTATTTATATGAATTTAGGATTCGGTTATCAATTCTAAAATCAAACCAATTAGAGACATATAATATAAAAATCCCCGGAAACTTAATGCTTCCGGGGATTTTCATTTATATACATCCGCAGAATTTTATGTCTTGTGGAAAATTATTCGTCCCATCCGTAGTTCTGGTCAAGGACAGGATTCAATGTAAGCGCGGTAACAGGTATCGGGTGGACATACATATAGTCTTCCCATTGCAATTTGTAATTATAAATCAAATACCCGTGATCGCCTTCACTCAGCGTAAAGTTCCCATCGGCAGTAGAAGTTCCTATCTTATAAGATGTAGCTGAAGTCTTACTCCAAATAGCATCTTTATCGGTTTTGCCACCATACTGTGTACCATTGAATGTAAATCCGTTTGCATAATCATCAGCACTCAGATAGATGCCTTTCCAACCTTGGTTCTGATTATAACGTTTCACAACGAGATTTCCCAAGTTCCAGCGATAAAGGTCGTCAACACGCAATCCCATTTCCATTATCAATTCGGTAGCACGTTCACGGCGGATTTCAAGAATCACATCAGACAATCCCGGAGCATCTGCATAATAATCACGCAACCATTCGTCTGATACATATCCGGCATCGCCCGGATAGATGTTTTTAACGCCAGCCCTTTCACGCAAAGCTCCTACTGTCTGATCCCAAATGTCTTTTGTCATTTGTCCTAATTCAGCCTTAGCTTCGGCATAGTTCAATAAAACTTCTCCTAAACGTAAGATA
>DXCG01000133.1 GCA_019116145.1 Candidatus Phocaeicola gallistercoris | reverse complement strand
TGTGACATTCCCTACGCTTATTCCTGGAAAAAGGAGCACAACCTGCCGGGACACTATGGCCCCTATGACAAGGACTTGGAGGAACTCTTCCAACGTGCCTCGGAAATAGACAATATCGTATTGAACTATCTCCGGGAAGTGGAGCGTGCCATGCAATATCCTCCCAAAGCGTTCAGGTCATGCCGTGGCATCCTGACCCTGGAGAAAAAATACGGCCGTGACCGTCTGGTTGCGGCTTGCGCGTGTGCGGACCAGAAGTTGCAATACGGATATCAGGCCTTGCGCGAGGTTCTTGAACTGGGGGAAGACGCGGATTTCCTTCCCGATGAGGACGGGAAAGTACAGCCAAACGTGACTTCCCCGGCTCCATTGACCCACAAAAACATACGTGGACGTGAATATTACAGAAAGGACAAACAATAAAAACTCATATTTATGGAAGTAAACAATAAAACGGCTCCCGTTACGGGACAACAGGACCAGAATACCATATCACTGGATTTAATGAACCGCATGAAATTGCATGGCATGGCGGAGGCTTTCAGGGAAAGTCTTGCCGGCACCACCCCGCAATCCATGACTGCGGACACGTTCCTTTCCATGCTCCTTGCACGCGAATGGGACTATCGTGCACAGGCTGCCATTGCACGGCTTACCAAGAATGCGGCATTCCGCTACAAGGCCTATGTTGAACAGATTGACTATGCCACGAACCGGGGACTGGACCGCAACCAGATGGAACGTCTCGCCACCCTTGATTTTGTGCACAAGGCGCAGAACCTTTTCATCACCGGTTCTTCAGGAACAGGGAAAAGCTATCTGGCCTGTGCCATCGGCCACGAGGCATGCAAAAGGGGATTCCGGACCTTCTATGCCAATGCCCCGAAACTGCTCGGCGCGCTGAAAGTCGCCAAGGTCAAAGGTACACTTGAAACGGAACTCAAGAAGATTGAGCGATGCCAGCTGCTCATCCTTGACGACCTGTTCATCGTGCCTCTTGATGCCAAGGAGCGTCCCATACTGCTTGAAATCATCGAGGACAGGCATGAACGGAAATCCATCATCATCACATCGCAGTACCCCTCCTCCAACTGGTACGACATGGTAGGTGACCCGACAATAGCCGATGCAATCCTTGACCGCATCATACATACGGCTCATACCATAGAGTTATATGGTGAAAGTATGCGAAAGTTAAGGTCTAAGAAAAACGGGAAATTTTAAAAGGGTAAAATAAAATTGACCCCCAACACCAGGACTTTAAAGGGTCAATCATATTGTAGCCAAAGGTGGGCAAATCCTGTTTGGCCAAAAGGGTCAAAGTCGCGTGGCTTTTCCACCTTGTGAAAATACATTAGTATTGCTTGCAGCCACTAATAGAGCTGTCATTATTAAAACTTTTATTCTCATGCCGTTTTGCTTTTAGATTGTGGTGCAAAGTTACTGCACTATCTTCTAAACAACGACCCGAAAATTGCTATTCTAACAATTCAAATGCAATTTCACTACAAAAATAAGAAATTGATTACACCTTGATTCATTCTTAATGTGTATATTTGCAGTACAAAGAGTTGTTTTGACAGAAATGTACGGCAAATCGTAGAATTTAAGTCTGTTGCCAAGTCATTACCTCATTCTCTGAGAAAGGCTCATAAGTAGCTTATTTCTAATATATTTATCGAATTTTATAATAAAAGGATACTGAAATTTGTAAAGGAAAGAATAAGTATTGATATTCGGTTCAAAAGATTATTGTGCCTTTTGTGATGGATAAAAATAGATGCATAATGTTTATGTTAAGAAAAAGTAAGTATATAATTCCATTTTTGTTTTTGTTGATCTTGGTTACGGCTTGTCATTATCGTCCAATGTATTCTTCCGGAGATGGAGATAAACACGATTCTACCCGTCTTTATATACAGTTGTATGCGCTGAATAGTAATTTCCGGATAGAAGCAGATACATTATGGCTCCATGTACTTCCGTTTATGGATACCATTGCATTGGTGAAAGGAGATGAGGTAGTGGTGGCAGAAATTGATATCCATCCAAAAGATTCTATCGATTCTGTATGGGTAAAAGTTGCACGCGATCAAGAAACTATCGGATGGATTCAGGAACACCGCTTGCTGGAAAACATTGTGCCCGTTGATCCGATTTCTCGCTTTATTCATTTATTTAGTAATACGCATACTTTACCTTTCTTTTTGGTATTGGCAGTGTTTTTCTTATGGTTTGTTTATCGGGCGGTACGGCGTAAGCAAATCAAACTCATTTGGTTGGACGATATAGATAGTATTTTTCCTATACTTTTGTCTTTATTGATGGCGATAGCTGCTACAGTATACAATAGTATTCAGCATTTTGTCCCAGAAACATGGGAACGGTATTATTACGATCCTACGCTGAATCCGTTTGATGTTCCTTTTATTTTGGGCTTTTTTATTGTATGCGTAGGATTGATTGTATTGGTAAGTATAGCTACGCTTGACGATCTTTTTCATCAGGCAAAGGTTGAAGTTGCTTTTTTTTATCTTGTTGGTCTTATGTCGTGTTGTATTTTCTTATATGCTTTTTTTACCTATGTTGATGTCTATATTGCTTATGTTTGCCTTTTGGTATATGCTATAATCTGTATCCGATGGTTATGTAAGTCAAACCGTTATCTATATATGTGTGGAGCATGCGGTGCAAAGATGCGAACAAAAGGTGTTTGTCCGCATTGTGGAGCATTGAATGAATAAAAATGATAGAAGTAGAAAGAGGGAGGTGTTTACTCTTGTCTGTAAGAATAAAAGTCGATGCTTCCGGTTCCTTTTTAAAAATTGCATTTCAAATCGATACCTATTTGCAAAGGGCGTCCTTGTTGTTTGAAACCACGATTCATGCTTTCGAAATAAAATGCCTGATATTTTTTATTAAGAGCATTGGTTATCCAACAGGCTATTTGTCCGTTTCCCTTATTGAAATTGATTCGCCCATTTAATGTACCATAAAACGCTTGGCTGGCAGTATTTTGTTCTGTCCAGTAAATACGTCCTGCTCCCTTGTAGTTGGCATCCAATGTAATATCATCGAAGAAGGTATTTTTTTGAATCTTGAATTTATATTGTCCTCCTATGTGAAATGTATGTTTGGGTACAAAAGGCACGTAATGCCCGTTGTAATTTTTTTCATCGCTTACAATGTAGTCGGTAAATGTGGCATACGTATATCCATAATTCCCGTTCAGACTAAAATTGTTGGTTATTTGTGCATGTATCGATGCTTCTGCCCCGATGCTTCTGCTTTTACCTGCGTTTACCGTAATACGGCCTAATCCGTTTTCGGCAAAGCGTGAAATTTGTTGATTGCGTGTATCCATATAAAATAGGGAAATGTCGGTTTGCAGTTTGCCATTATGCGATGTGAGGTGTGCGCCGATTTCATAATTCCATGAGTATTCGGGTTTGTAGAGTGTCGCTTCCGATACATTTATATTTGCTGCAGGGAAATTGGGAATCATGTCAGCAAAATTTTTGAAAAGCTCGTCTTCTTTTACTGCATTTATCATCGCATTCCGTAGCTCATTCTGTACTAAATCGGAAAACATTTGGATATTATATCCTCCCGAACGATATCCTTTACTGACGGTTGCATAAACATTATTTTGCTTGTTCCATGCATATTGTAGTGTAAATTTGGGTAATAATTGCAGATAATCTGTCGATTCTTTTCCAATAAAAGGAGTTGAAGCTGTAAGTGAGCGGACAATTGGCTGCGGAATAAACGGTGCCGATACTCCAAAATTGAAGCTCATGTTGCATTGAGAGTTGTAATCAAGTTTTATTTTTTCGTAGTCTAAGCGAACTCCTGCTGTAAATGAGAGTCCATTGACAAATAAATCGTTTATGGTCGATTGATGATAAATGGCTCCGTTAAACGTCGGAGTTTGAAAATCTCCCGACACAGGAAGAGGGCGGGTGGTAATACTTGCAGAGAGAGTTGGTGCTCCGGCAGGGAGGTGGGAAAGTCCATCGTTGATATTTTCTTCTATTAAATTGTGGATTCCTTCGTTTTGAAAAACAACAGGTGCATTTGTGTTTAGCCATTGATAGAAACTACTGATGCCTGTTGTCCATTGCCAGCGAGAGTTTGGCTTCGATTTTAATATCAATTCCTGCGAAAGAGTTTTTGAGTTTTGTTTCTGCATTAATGTATAAATATCTTTTTCAGTGAAGTCTTGGTCAAGGTTCATCTGGTCGTACAAATATTGGAATCCGGTAACACTGCTTAGTATGAAATGATTGGCTTGATGCTCAATATTAAGTCCGGTATTAATCAGATTTCGTTTGTATCCGCTGGAGCGATTGTAAGATATTTCATCAATGTATTGTTCTCTATCTTCATCTTCTCCATCTGTCCTGCCTGTATATGCATACGGATAACCGCCTTGGTTGGTGTATTCATAGTTGGCTGTAAAGTCTAATTTCAGATTTTCATTTGGATAGTAGATTGTACGAATACGTCCTCCGAATTCATTATCTGTATCAATATGTTTTCCGTTGAATGAATTTTTGAAAAAGCCTCCTTTATGTTCATAAAAAGTTCCGGCAGAAAAGGCGAATTGTTCTGAAATGCGGTGATAATGCTTCAGCATTGCTTTGAAGTTATTGTAAGAAGCAGCACTGAGTTGCACGTCGGTTCCTTGATAAGTAAAAGGCGATTTGGTAAAAACACGAATTAGTCCACCCATTGTGTTTCGTCCATATAACGTACTTTGTGGTCCTCTCATGATGTCAATGCGTTCGATGTCTGAATAATTGAAATCGAAAGCCGATTTGTCAATGAAAGGAATATTATCGACATACAGTCCTACGGCAGGAGTATTGATGCGTGAACCTATACCTCGTATATACACAGAAGTAGTGAGCTTTGAACCATAATCGGGGATAAAAAGATTGGGGATCATTTCCGAAAGCGATTTCACGGAAGTTACCAAATTGCTTCTCATCTTGGCTTGTGTAAGAGAAGTCGATGACAGAGCCTGTTGCCGTAAACGTATATTTTCTTTCGGAGTTGCAATGATTACAACTTCTTCAATATCAATCACTTTTAGTGTGTCTGGTTGTGTGAGGACATTTTTTCCCGTTGTTGTTGCACATGCCGTTGCAATGCAATAAATTGTCAGCACGAATGCTAAGAAACATCTATTCATTTTTTTATAATGCTTTGATCTTTTGCCCGCAAAGTAATGACAAAAAAATAAAAGCGGCAATCCTCATTAATGAGGATTGTTATGATAAGAAAAAGACTGCCGGATTGTTTTAGATTTGGTCGGCTTCAATATAGCCATGCATTATGGCGTAGACGGCTAATCCGGAGACCGATTTTATGCCTAGCTTTTCGGTAATATTTTTTCGGTGCGTAATGACGGTCGTCAATCCGATATGAAGTTTATTGGCTATTTCCTTATTGATGTATCCTTTTGTCAGTAAAATGAGTACCTCTATCTCTCGGGGGGAAAGGTCGTGCTCTGCAGCTTGCATATCGTTTGGATGATCATTCTTATGTCCATAATTACGTAATTGTATGATAGATTTGACCAAAAGATTTCTTGAAAGGCTATAGTTTAGTGTTAAAACCCCATATAGCGATGGTTGTTCGCCATTGGAAAGAACTATTGTTTTGGGGCGCCGTTCCATGAAAAAAGATGTATGTGCAAAGTATATTTGCGATGAAACAAAATAATGGACGTACATGTCCGGCGTATCGTCTGTTAGCTGTCCGAATGAAGAAAATAGCCGGATGACAGCATTGGGGATTAACTCTTCCAAAATTGTTTGTAATCCAAGTGCAGCCAGCGTATTTTGTTCAATTATTGCAATTTCTGAAATATGTGGCATAAGTGAATTGTTTCTTAAAAAAGTTGTGTCGATTCATACATATTCAATGTCTTTTTTATCTGTTTAAATAAGCTGCAGCAGCTTCTGCACATCGTTCTCCATCCATACCTGCCGATACAATACCTCCGGCATAACCGGCACCTTCTCCACAAGGGAAAAGCCCTTCGATGGTAAGATGTTGCAATGTGTCTTTATCGCGTATAATACGAATCGGAGCCGATGTCCGTGTCTCTATTGCAATCATTATAGCTTCATTGGTAAGAAAGCCACGAGAATTTTTCCCGAATTGTTGGAATCCTTTGCTTAAACGTTCTCCAATGAATTTAGGAAGCCAGAAATGCAGTGGGGAAGAAATAACGCCCGGGCTATACGATGTAGGCGGTAGATCGTAACTAAGTTTTTTACGAGTGAAATCTATCATGCGTTGTGCAGGAGCTGTTTGTTGCATATTTCCTTGCATCCAGCAAAGTTGTTCTATCTGTTCTTGGAAATGCATGATGGCGAGTGGATGCACATCATTGGCAGATGTTGGCATCTTGTTTATCAATTCGCACGTTTGAGTTTCTGCTGAATTGGGAAAACTTTCACAATATTGCATTTGCAAGTCAGGATGAAGAATGTCTTCCGTACGCAGTTCTACTACCATACCTGCATTACTCCATTGTGTTCCTCTGTTGCTTGGACTCATGCCGTTGACAACAAGTTGATGCGGTCCGCTGGCTGCAGGAACGACAAAACCTCCGGGACACATACAAAAGCTATACACTCCGCGTCCGTCTATTTGTTGTACAAAACTGTATTCTGCGGCAGGAAGATATTTCCCTCTTCCGTTTTTGTTATGATATTGTATCTGATCGATGAGTTTAGACGGGTGTTCCAAGCGTACACCTACAGCTATTCCTTTAGCTTCTATAGGGACACAATGGGCAAATAACCATCGATAAACATCACGTGCCGAGTGCCCTGTTGCCAGAATAACAGGTCCATAAAACGTTTTTCCTGTATTTGTTTCAATACCGATTATCTTGTTTTTCTTAATAATCAAGCCCTCCATACGGGTTTGGAAATGAACTTCACCACCACAATTTAAAATGGTATTGCGCATATTTTCGATGACTCTTGGCAGTTTGTCTGTACCGATGTGCGGATGTGCATCCATCAAGATATTGGTACTTGCTCCATGCTGACAGAAAACATTTAAGATTTTGTCTACATTCCCTCGCTTTTTGCTTCGTGTATAAAGTTTCCCGTCTGAGTATGCTCCTGCACCTCCTTCTCCGAAACTATAATTCGATTCCGGGTCTATTTTTTGATTTCTGCTGATGAGAGCCAAATCGGATTTACGTTCCCGCACATTTTTCCCTCGTTCGATGACAACAGGACACAATCCTAATTCAATCAATCTTAAAGCAGCAAACAGTCCTCCCGGTCCGGCTCCTACTACAATAACGCCGGGCTTCCCTTCCACGTTTGGGTATTCAGTATGTTTAAATTCATCATCTTCCGGTTGTTCGTTAATGAATACTCGGACTTGTAGGTTTATGAAAATGGTACGATGTCGGGCGTCAATGCTGCGTTTTAAAATACGTATTGCTTTGATAGTCCGTATATCAAGTCCTTTTTCATGACTGATGAATTGTTTGATGCTTTGTTCATTGGCCGCATCTTGCGGCAGAGTTCGTATTTGATATTCTTGTATCATAGCTATTTTGTTGAGTTGAATACTGTGTCTCTCATGCAGAGAGGGCTTTTAGGGGTATGAATCTTTCTTTTTGTTTGGTGAAATTTGTGAAAAAGACAATTATCCGAATAGTTGGCGGAAAGCTTCTTCTACTTTGCGTACCGGTATTAATTCGATATGTGTGTTAGAGGTCGTCAACTTTTGCAGATTATATTTGGGAATAAGAATACGTTTGAATCCTAACTTTTCTGCTTCGGCTATGCGTTGTTCTATGCGGTTTACCGGGCGGATTTCACCACTTAATCCTACTTCCCCGGTCATACATGTACCGGTTTCTATTTCCGTATCCATATTGCTTGATAGGATTGCACTGATAACAGCCAAGTCGATAGCCGGGTCGTTCACTTTCAATCCGCCGGCAATATTGAGGAAAACATCTTTTTTTGCCAGTTTGAATCCAACACGTTTCTCAAGAACAGCCAGTAACATATTCATACGCCGGATGTCAAATCCTGTAGCCGAACGTTGAGGCATTCCATAGGCTGCCGTGCTGACCAAGGCTTGTACCTCGATAAGAAAAGGACGGATCCCTTCCAATGCGCATGCAATGGCAATGCCACTCATTCCCTCGTGGTCTTGGGAAAGCAATAATTCGGACGGATTGCTCACTTGACGCAATCCGTCTTGCCTCATTTCATAAATGCCCAATTCTGCTGTGCTTCCGAATCGGTTTTTTATGCTACGCAAAATACGGTACATATAATGTTGGTCTCCTTCAAATTGTAATACCGTATCGACAATATGCTCCAATACTTTAGGACCTGCGATGCTTCCTTCTTTATTTATATGTCCGATAAGGATAACGGGAGTTCCCGTTTCTTTGGCAAACTTCAAAATAGATGCCGAACACTCACGGACTTGGACAATGCTTCCGGGTGAAGAATCGATTGCCTCTGTAGAAATTGTTTGGATGGAGTCGATGATAACTAAATCGGGAGCTGTATTTTTTATATCGGTGAATATTTGTTCGAGGGAAGTTTCGCAGGCAATCAGTACATTGGTGTCTTCTGGATGTGGAATTCGGTTGGCACGCAGTTTTAACTGTCGGGCACTTTCTTCTCCCGATATGTAAAGCACTTTTTTATTCGATAGTTTCAGTACTGTTTGTAGTACAAGTGTTGATTTCCCGATACCCGGTTCTCCTCCGATAAGTGTAAGGGAACCTTCCACTAATCCACCTCCTAAAACACGATTTAACTCATCATCGCCCATATCAATGCGTTGTTCTTCTTTTGAATTTATTTCGTGCAACTTCTGAGGTTTCGAGCGAACTGTTGCGATACCTTGTGCAACATGTTTGGCGACAGAGGGGTCTTTACGGACAATTTCTTCCACAAAAGTGTTCCATTGTCCGCACGATGGACATTTACCTGCCCATTTAGGAGATTCCTGTCCACAGTTATTACATATATATATCGTTTTTTCTTTTGCCATATTGTTTCAGATAATCCGGATAATATGCAAAGGTACATATAAATTTATAGAGAAAAAAGGAAAAAACGTCTTGCTGTTTTGGTGAAGATGTCTTTACCTTCTGGGAAAAGTTGAAGATGTTTTTGATGGCTTATGAAGGCGAATGGAAAAATTGCAATAACATATAGAATTGTATTTCTTTATTACAAAACGGTTTCAATTGTCAAAAAGAAATTATGAGAATCTGTTTCTGTGCAAATTGTATATGCTTTTCTTCCAAATTGGCAGATAAAATGCTTCCCTGTTTTGCTTTTACTTATAAATTGTAAGTGAAATGATTTGTTATATCCGATTTTAATTAACAAAAACAGGTTAAAAATCATTGAGAGAGGGGAAAAAATAGGGTAACAAACTGTAATCTTAAATAAAAATTTATATATTTGTCTAATCTTGAAAGGAAAAGAGTTATACAC
>DXCG01000011.1 GCA_019116145.1 Candidatus Phocaeicola gallistercoris | reverse complement strand
GCGTCAAGCCCGCAAATCGCTCCGGCTTATTTTAAGGCTGCCGAAAGATTGGGGTATCTTTTAGCCGAAAGGAAGATAAACCTGATTGACGGAGCGGGTAAAGTAGGATTGATGGGATGCCTTAACGATACAGCCCTTGCTACAGGAGGTACGGTGACCGGGATTATTCCTCGTTTTATGGTAGAGCGGGGGTGGCATCATACAGGTTTGACCCAATTAGTAGAAACCGGAACCATGCACGAGCGTAAGGAATTAATGGCTCAAATGTCGGATGCGGTCATTGCACTTCCTGGCGGATGCGGCACGATGGAGGAACTGATGGAAATCATTACCTGGAAACAATTGGGGCTTTACGACAAGCCGGTTGTGATTTTAAACACAAGCGGTTTCTATAACCCGTTGATTGAGATGTTGGAGAAAGCGATTGACCAACATTTTATGCGCCGTGAGCATGAATCTTTATGGGAAATCGCATTTACCCCCGATGAAGCTGTAAATTTATGTTGTACAATTCCGCTTTGGAACAAAGAAATCCGTAAATTTGCGGAAGTATGAAAGAAACAAGCACCATTGGATTCGAATACATTGCCGAGAAAATGCATGAGCAACAATTGCAACTTGATAGTGCATTGATGAGAAGCATACAGGAGACTCCCGGTATGCGTGGAGAAGCATTGCCTTATCAATTTCGTTCCGAATGGTCGGTGACCTGCTTGCTTTTGTTCTGTTTCTTATTGTTGTCATACGCACTTAAAAATGGAAAGAAATACATCTTCCAACATCTCAAAAGCCTGTTCCAACACAAAGAGCGAAGCAGTTTATTCGATGACACATCAGGTTCAAGCAATGGGGCGGTTGTTGTCTTATCTTCGCTTACATGTGTTTTTTATGGTCTGTTTTTCTTTTGTTATTCCATAGAGAAATTCCCTTCATTAGTTTTTGTCACTCCTCGTGAAGCAATCATAGGAATGTATGTTTTTGTCGCTTTTTTTTATGTATTGTTGAAATGGGGAAGCTATAATTTCATCAATTGGATATTCTTCGAAAAAGAACAGAAGCGCAGGTGGATTCAGGCTTATTTTGATACGCTTTGCGGCCAATGCCTTTTGCTTTTCCCGTTAATCCTGCTTCTGGTTTATTACAATCTGAACTTTCATATAGGCAGTATTTTTATGCTGTTTATTTTAGTTTTCGCTAAAATATTGTTATATTATAAAGGTTTTAGGAACTTTTTCAGCCAAAGTTATGGTTTTCTACATTTAATTCTGTACTTTTGTGCCCTCGAAATGGTACCCCTTTTGCTATTGGTAAAAGGAATCCTCTATATAAACCAGATTGTGATTTTAAATTTTTAGCGCCTTGAAGATTAAAAAAGTCCTCGTTTCTCAGCCTAAACCTACATCAGAAAAGTCACCTTATTTTGACATTGCTGAGAAGTATGGAGTGAAAATAGATTTTCGCCCCTTTATAAAAGTTGAGAGTTTATCGGCAAAGGAATTTAGACAACAGAAGATTTCTATTCTGGATCATACTGCCGTTGTATTTACTTCGCGTCATGCTATTGACCACTTCTTTAATTTATGTACAGAGCTTCGCGTAACGGTGCCGGAAACCATGAAATATTTCTGCACGTCAGAGACCATTGCTTTGTATATTCAAAAGTATGTTCAATACCGTAAAAGAAAAGTATTCTTCGGCGCTACAGGTAAATTCGTTGATTTAGTACCTGCCATTGTTAAGCACAGCACGGAAAAATATTTGATTCCGATGTCGGATGTGCACAACGATGAAGTGAAAGATTTATTGGATAAGCATCACATCCAGCATACCGAAGCCGTGATGTACCGTACGGTAAGCAATGATTTCACACCCGAAGAGAAGTTTGATTACGATATGCTTATTTTCTTCAGCCCGGCTGGAATCCAGTCATTGATGAAGAACTTCCCTCAGTTTGAACAAAAGGATATTGCTATCGGAAGCTTCGGACCGACTACAGCAAAGGCGGTAAAGGATGCAGGGCTGCGTTTGGACTTGGAAGCTCCTACAGTAGCTGCACCTTCAATGCCCGCTGCATTGGATATGTTTATCCGCGAACATAATAAATAAGATTCATCGAAGGTATATTGAAACGCAGATTAACGCAGATTTGCGCGGATGATAAGAGAATAAAATCTGTGAAAATCTGTGTTAATCTGCGTTTCTTTAATGTTTAAATCATGCCAGAACAAGTAAGACCGGTTTTCCCGAAAAGCGAACATTTAAGCAGTTTGTTATTGATTAGCAAATTGTTTGCAGGAGGCAGCAAGTCATTGGCTGTTTTCCCCTTGCGTGCCGTTTATATGCCGGTAGAGAATGAAAACCTCCCTACTGCTTCTGTCTTGATTAGTGTTTCTAAAAAAAGGTTCAAACGGGCGGTAAAGCGCAATCGGGTGAAACGTCAAGTGAGGGAAGCTTACCGTAAAAACAAGTCCTTGCTAACCGATGCTCTAGAAGCGAAAGGCAAAAAACTGGCGGTTGCTTTTATTTGGCTCGATGATGAGCTTCATGCTTCTTCGGAAGTGGAAGAGAAAGTAAAAAAGTTGCTCCAGCTCATAGCGG
>DXCG01000132.1 GCA_019116145.1 Candidatus Phocaeicola gallistercoris | reverse complement strand
GTATTATACTTCACTATGTGCCGAGGCGCAGAACTTCATTGTCGTTGTCGAAGACAACTGGGGAAACATGACGGAAATGGAATTTGATTTCAACAATGCGGGCGATGAAGAGACAGATGCTACGGAAGATTCAGTGTCAGTTCAGGAAGGAGGTGTCCTATAATAACCGTAAGGTCTCTAAGGTCAGTACTGCCATTGGTGGTACTGGCCATGACGGTAACTTCCCTGCGTGCACAGGAGAATGTGGAAGACTCACGTTGGGAAACGGCTGTCAGGTGTATCAAGAAATACGATTATGACAAGTAATATGTTATGTAAAGTGCGAGTAAAAGTTGGTTTGTAATCAAGTTGTTATAAACCAACTTGTCACTTACACTTTACATAATATTATCAATGTCCAAGTCCCTTTAACCACTCTAATAAGTTCTTATTTCGTTCCCACTCTTTCTCTGTTATAGTATCAGGGGTTAATCTGGTATAGGCATTTTCAAGTGCTTCACGTTTTGCTTTGGAGTCGGCACGTGCATAAATATCAGTAGTCTGTATGGAAACATGCCCTAAAATATCACGTATATATACTAAATTTACTCCTGCCTGTAAAAGATGCATTGCTTTACTATGTCGAATAGAATGACAACTTATTTTCTTTGGAATAATTTCTGGTTGCTGTTTATTTGCCATGTCTGCATAAATTTTCAGAATATACGTAATACCCTCTCTTGTTAATTTTTCATGCCTACCATTGAAAAATAAAGGCTTTTTCATCATGTTGGGATCATTCAAATTGTTTTCTTCCATATAACTACGCAAAATGTCAACTTGTGCTTCTGCCAAGGGGACTATACGGGTTTTACGTCCTTTCCCTGTTAATCGTATAGTGTATGGTGTTGTATCAATACGTACACAATCTACTGTGAGATCTGCGATTTCCTGTACTCTTGCACCTGTATCGTACATTAATGACAATAATGCTAAATGACGACGTCCTTTCCATGAAGTTGTGTCAGGCTGTGCCAACAATAATTTCATTCCCTCCATTGAAAGATAATTAGGAGGACTTATTTCTGTTTTTTTTGCCTTTATCGACAATATACTTTGCCATTCTACCATATTATCTATTACTATATATTGGAGATACGAACAGAATGACCTGATTACAGCAAGTCTATAATTACATGTTGCTGAAGTATTCTTTTTAGTATTGTGAAGCCATTGTAGATAATTGATGACATTATCCCGTGTAAGATGTTTCAATAGAAGTCGTTCAACGGGTATTCCATTGATATCTTTCATATAATTGATGAATTGTACGAAAGAATCACGATAAGAAGCAATTGTGTTTTTGCTCACATTTCGTTGATGTGGCAAATATTCAGATAAAAATCTCGTTAGATATTTTGCAAAATCAGTCCTGGTAGTCATAATCTGTTGTTATTTTTGGATAAACAAAAGCATTTATAGGAGAACACTGTTTTTCAAACTCCGGATACATCATACAGGTAAGTCGTACATATTTTTCAGTAGATGAAAGAGAACGGTGCCCAAGACATGCGGAAAGTATTGGTAGCCCTGTGTATAAATCCATACCGTTATGTCCCATTTGTACAAGCGAATGTACGGCAAAAGTATGTCTCAAGTCATGGATACGTGGCCCTTGTCGATTTCCTATATATGGTATATTGCATATTTTTAGCAGTTTATGAAAAAAGACATAAAGAGTACATACCCTGAAGCTTGTCCCGTCTAATTTATTAAAAAACAGATGATTGGGATGAGAAATTTTTTCTATAGGCATTCTATTCCGATATTCTATATACTGTTTTAACACAATTACCATAGATTCACCAATAGGAACAAGGCGTTCACATCTGTTTTTTGTCTTGCGGAGATGTATGTATCCAGAGTCAAGATTCACATCCTCATTACGCATATATAAAGCCTCGGACACACGCATTCCTGTGCTATAAAGTAATCGAAGAATGACTGGCATGGAAATGATAGCTGTTTTCATACAATTGTTAAACAAACGGCTGCTATCGGCAGCTGTAAACAATTGAGATATTTGGTCATGTGTGTATATATAAGGTGTAAACTCCGATTTTGGTTGCTTTGGTATAATCGGTATATAACATACGCATCCATTGCGGCACATCAATGAGGTCAGTTGGCGCAATACAAGATATTTGCCATAAATAGTGATCTCTTTATCTGATATCCGTGATTTATGCCATCTCTTAACAAACTCTTCTGTTATATGTGGTTCCTGCAATCCTATGGAATTAGCAAAATCATCAAATTCTTTAAGTATCCATCTTACACGAGAATCAACAATACCCATTGATTTCCGGATTTCCAACATTCGTTTAATGTATGGAGATAAAACACTACTGTAATTGAACTGTTCAGCCATAAAATGCTCCTCCTTTCTGCGTATAAAAACTATCTGGAATAGGTGGTACAGGTAATACACATTTCCTTAAAGCTACAAGGTTTATTTTTAGATAAGTCATCGTTGTTGCAGTGTTGCGATGTCCAAGAACTTCTGATATAATAGGCATGGTAGCCCCATTTTCAAGCATATTACTTGCTAAGGAATGCCGTAAAGAATGAGGACCATGGCGTTTTTTATCAATATTTACACCAGACAGGCGGATTATTTTATTGATATTACCACAAACCATAGACTGAGTGGCAGCAATATACGGGGCACGACTTGATAGAAATATGTTTTGGGAAGTAGATGCTGGACGTCCATATCTAAGATAGTCTATTATGGCATTACCGACATCTGCCAATAATGGAAGTTCAATGGTTTTACCTGTTTTTTGTATCCTCAATTTAATGAGATCATTATCCCAATCTATATCTGAGAACTTCAAACTCATAATGTCTGAAGCACGCAAGCCCAATCTTGATGCTAATAAAATCATTGCATAATTGCGCTTGCCCAAAGCACTACTTCGCGATACAGAATTTTCTATAACCTTAATCTCTTCCGTTGTATAATATGATGGTATGCGTTCTTTCTTTCGTAATTTATATGTAGCGAAGAATTCCTCAAATCGTCCATCTATAATGTTCTCTTGTCTCCAAAAAAGAAAGAGGCATCGAATAATAGACAAAGTCTTTTCCCTGTTTAGCTGTTGGGAAGAAAGAAACCGTATAACATGTTCCTCTGTTATCTGCTTTATATTTTGTACTCCAATCATATCTAAGTAATACAAAAAATTACCCAAACATGAACGATAGTGCTTTAACGTATTTTTGCCACGGCGTAAAGAAATCAAATGTAGAACCAACTTCTCCATCTGTTTTCCAATAGCACCATCAAGAGGATAGATAGCTGCCCTAACACATTGTTTTCTAACATATCCTACTGTCATAATATCATTAAGAGCATGTATACTACGTATCCTTTCACATTCATGATTACTCATGTCTTGATGTTGAGTGGACTCTATAAACTTCGCACCTACATCAGGTGTATACATATCAATCCCTTTGTCCGACATGTACTGTAAAATGCCTTTTGTCCACAAACACTTGTAATAGTCAATAGTGCCCTTCGCATAACCGCTTTCATAAAAATAATTGAGACATTGCTCAATAAGCTTTTTAATTTCTACTTTTTCCATAAAATCATTCTTTAATAATTAGGATATATACAGAATGCAATATAATGAGAAGTTTTTATACGAAGGGACTAAATAAAATCTTTAATATTCAATAAGTTTGCTCATTTTATAAGTCTTGCACTTTACATAACATATTACTTGTCATAATCAAACTTATGAGTAGCTTATCATAAATATGAAGGATGGCATGGTCCGGTACATTATCCGTATGTTGCATACGGTCACCGTATCAGAAAAGGGGAAAAGTTTCCCGTCAGTCTGACAGAAAGTGAGGGAGACAGTATTCTGAGAAAAGACCTGAAGGAAATGTGTGCATTGTTCCGTCATCTGGGAAAGGATTCGCTTTTGTTATCCGAAATTTCGGATAATAACCGTTATCCAAACCAAAATATTATCCCAACTTGACTTTTTATTGTATTGAATATCAGTAAATTGTTATATTTTAGTAGCAGATAATAAAGAGTGATTGTTCCATTATTCAAGAACAGTCACTCATTTATTACTAAGTATTATCTCAATCCAAGAACTGTTGCTAATGAATCTTTATTTCTGATTTTCTTATATTTCTTTTCAACGCCTAAAGTCAGATTGTCTTCCATAGAGCATAAAGCTTGTATCATTTGTTCTGATGAAACTCCTACGTATTTCATTGTCGTTTCAATGCTCTCATGCCCCAATAGTTTTTGTATCTGCGCCAAGTTTACACCGTCTTCCAACCAATGGGTAGCCCGTGCATGCCGAAAACTATGGCAATGAAAATCTACAGGAATTTCAAGTAGCCCCTGAGACGCAATCCTAACATACATTTTCAACCGCTTGCTAATCGCTTCTGAAGTGATTTTTTTGTTTGCATGGCCATATATGGGGAAAAATACAAAATCAGAAGGTAACGGATTTGCCGGATGGAACAACTTCACATAATGTCTCAGTATTCTTACCATGCTGTTCAACAAATAAATGGTACGTTGTTTATTCCCTTTACCCAAAACAAGAATGTAACCTTTCGTTTCATCCAGGTGCAGTGCCGACAGCCTCAATGATAATATTTCATCTATTCTTGTTCCGGTACTATATAGAAGATTGAACAAGGCAAAATCCCTCTTACCTATCAATGTACGTGTATTGATGCTTGCAAAAATCCGTTTGATTGTATCTTTTGTGATTACTTCCACTTGTTTTTTAGGTTGCTGCATTCTTTTTATTTCAGCGGCATCACAATCATATTTTATGAATTGGATTTTCTTGTGCGCAAGGAAACGGAGGAAATTTTTCAATATGGAGAGGCGATGATTGCATGTTTGCGGGCTGCATTTTCTTACTTCTTTCAGCCACGCAATCCATTCTTCAATCCAGTCCTTACGGAAGCATTCCCCACAAAGGGTATTTGATGTGACTCCTTTTGAGGATTCAAGGAAGTCTATATAGATTCCCATTCCCTCTCCGTATGATTTTAAAGCGTTATGGCTCAGATTCCTTATACACGGAAGATAGACCGTATGCCACTCATGGATGGCATCGGCGATAATTGAATGTTCTGCTTTAGTCTTCATATTCAAAATAGTCGTTTAAATCAGGCAAAAGTTCTTCATACCCACATCCTGTCAGATTTTCCAACTGGTGTGCAAACAGCGGTACAAGCCTGTAATAATATAATGTGTTTTGAATGTAACGGTGTCCCATGGAACGGCTGAGATATAAGAGTTTGTCCATCCATTCAATGCCGCAGTGATCCCAACCGTTTATGTTCACGACCGCATAGTGACTGCGAAAATCATATGCTCTTGCGTGTGCCGTACTGACTTTCTTCCATACTTTCTTAAAACTTGCCGTTACCCATTCTCCGGAATATGGTTTGTCATACTCGTTAGGAAAGAATGTCTTTCTTCCGGGCATGAGATTTTCCATTTTGACATTATACATCTGCAATAGCGACCACATGGATTCGTGCAAGGCAACCCGATGTTCATCTATGCTCTTTGTGTATCTTATATTTATAACACCGGATTGCAAGTCTACGTCTTCTACTCTGAGCAGACGGGCTTCTGTTGTACGCATCCCTGTACTGTACAAAAGTCGGAAAAAGACCGGAACTTCCACTTTCATAAGCGCAGCCCTCATGTCACGGCAATTTATTGGAGGTTCGAGATTGTCCGCTTCATTAAAGAATCTTGCAAGCTCTTCTGGAGTAAACGGATGTGGTTCGAATGATGTGACATTGACTCTTGGAATGGTGGATGGAAGAGGAATATTTACAAAACCACGGCTATTCGCATATTTCAGAAATCCTCTGACACCTACAATTCTGTTATTGCATGACTTTGCGGATTCCGTTTTTTTCTTCTTGCAATAATCAAGGACAATTTCTTCTGTAAGAACTTCGGCTGACGGATAATTTTGAGCGCAGAAGTCATTGAAACGGCGAATCTTGTCCATTGTCCGCCTACTGAATTTCCCAGAAGCTCTTTTGTAAAGTTCATATTTCTTGACTATATGGGATATTGCGGAATAAGAGTATGGCTGTTCTGAAACAAGAATACGCTTTGGCTTAGGTGTGTATTTTATGTCCGGAGGATATGATGGCAATTTGAACGGTGCCCCATATTTCGACCGGATATAACGGATGAAGCGCCTCAAAATAATGCATCTGTTACGGTTTGTATAATAGCTTTCCTTATCTGTCCTTGATGCCCATCCGGAGATAATATCATCCGACAGCACTCCGCCATGATTCATACAGTACTTGGCGAAAGAGTTCAGGTATATGCGGGTTATATAGTCACATTTTCCGATACCGGAGATGAAATTGACATATTCAGACATCAAATCTGCAAATTGGGGTAGATGTGAATCTGTTTTCATTCGAACAACTCCTTTCTTATTGGATAACATTCAATATTGATTCCGCATTCTCTCAGATGAGGGATGTCAGCATCTATATATGGGACTATAGATGAAGAACAGATATGTCCTAAAATATGGCTGATGACCCTAATCTCGGTACCTTTACCAAGTAATTTAGAGGCGAGGTTGTGCCGAAATACGCTGACTCCACGCCCGGATTCACCTTTTCTAAGGTTTAGTTTCTCAAAGACTGTATTGACAATGGTGCCGATACTTTTGTTCTCCAACCTTTCTGTCGTATTCTTCTTGTTGGGAAACAGATACACGGATCCGGCCTCATTGTCCCGTTCATTCCGTATGTAATCAAACAATGAGTTTCCAACATGGGGAAGAAGGGGCAACACTATCGGATTACCAGTCTTTTCCTGGACGAAGCTGACTCGTTCCTTCTTCCAATCTATGTCTGTCAATTTCAAGTTGGCAATGTCACATCCTCTTATGCCAGTATATAAAGCCAATGAAACTATAGCTTTTTCCCTGAAAGTCAAAATATTGTTAGAGTCTGACAAAGCATTTTTTATCACATTGATTTCATCATCCTTAAGATAGTTGAAGTTTTTCCTTTCATATTTCAAATCAGGGAAATAACCTAATACTTTTTTCATGTCGTATAAATCCCCCAACTCTTTAAGGGCTGACGCTATGTGACCGCAATATGTCCTTGAACGCTTTTGCTGTTCTTCTTTAAGGAAAAAGGACAAAACATGTTCTTCTTTGATTTCATCCAATGAAGAGACGTGGAACTTTTGCATCTCAAAAAGGAACATTGTAACGGCATCGGTTTCCATTTTTACTGTGGACTTCTTTTTATGTTCTGCGGCACGCTTCCGATAAATGTCTATAACTTTCCGAAAACTGGGGTTAAGCATATTATACCTGGAAGGATAGCATAACGGAACAAAGGACTTCTTGTCCGGGTAGTGCCCAAATTCATCATATGCTTGGATAGTACGTAAATGCATCATCCTAAGATCCAATGTCGCTTTTGTATATCCCCTTGTACGGATAAACTTTTCTGCAAACTGTTCATACGAATGAAAACATCCTTCATGTTCAAAAAGAAGTCTTAAAACAAATTTTACTCCTTTGATGTACTGAATGTCATAACCACGGGAAACGAGGTTGTCCAGTAACTTCTTCTGGCTTAATTTTAACTGTGCTATATTCATATTCTTCCTATTGGCTTTAGTGCCATTAGCAAAGATATAGGAATGTATTATCCAAACCTATTCATCCTATAACAGAATGATTTACAGAATAAAAAACTATATTTTTAGGATAATGCTGGGGGTTGGATAACTGATCCTAGGCACATTTGCTTATAATGTCAGACCGTCCGGCTCTTGAGCAGTGGGAAGATACCCAAAAGCAAGCTGATCAGAAAGCTGGAAGCCAGTGACAGGGACATTTATAGGGAATATATCGCTTTTTGCAACTACAAGGGGAAACAACACACCATACCGCTCAAAAGGAGGAAAGTGGAATTTGCATTATTGTACGAACCTTAAAAGGACTGATAAAAATAGTTAGATGTGCCAATTTGTCATTTGGCACGCTTTTTGTCGTTATTGTAAAAAGTGAAAAATATGGATTATTCCCAAAAACTGAGACAAATAAATAATCGATATAACCCTGACTCGTCAATGCTTGTAGAGCAAAGAATGTTCAGTGGAGAGTCTGCATATGATAAAGATGTAGCAAGGTATGTAATGCGTGCAATGAAAGCCGTTGATGAGGAATATACCAAACGGACCAAAGCCGCAGGCGAAGCCGTCAAACAGCATCTAAAAGAATCACTTACGAACGTATCGTATGAATATCAAGGTTCTGTTATGACAGATACACACATAAGAGGAGCTAGTGATATAGACCTGCTGGTACTATGTGAGAAATTTGTTGGAACAGATATCTTTAAGGTAAGAGAAGAATTAGCAAAAACATGGAAATACAACAGCTATCAGCTTGGTAGATTATGTCAGTTTGATAACTCATTCTCTCAATATGAGGGTAATAGTTCACAAGATATGGCATTTTTGCGGACTCAAATTGAAAAGATAATGTCACGTACATATACTATATGTGACATATCAAAGCCAAAGGCGGTAAAAATTACTAATCAAAATTTTCATCGGGATGTAGATATTGTAACATCATCATGGTTTCAATCGTTGGATTATGTGTTGGACGGAATGCCAGATAACAAACGTGGCATAAAAATATATAATAAAAGCACTGGACTTTCTG
>DXCG01000131.1 GCA_019116145.1 Candidatus Phocaeicola gallistercoris | reverse complement strand
ACACAATTTCATCCGAATTTTCGTTCTTTACATTTTCTTTTTCTATCGATTCTTTTGCATGATCATGGGCATCTTCTTTCCCACTACAATTCATTAACAATAGGCTTAAGACTCCAAGCCATAAAAAATGTCGTATCATGTATGATAATTTAAAATGAAAAATAAAAAATTTGTCCTTTAATTGTCACAAAAATACTATCAGATTTACACAACCAAGTTGCAATTGGCGGATACCGCAAACTGCATTTGTATTTTTAATGACATAAGATAAAAGAATTATGATACGACGGGAGGTGCCCGCATGCCTATGGCACACACTATATTTTGTGCATGCAAATGTTCAATATATAATGGATATTCCGATTTTACAAAACCATTTCGTTCAAAAAGATTTTCTCTATTTGCTTTAAAGGGATAATATAAAACACGATAAAAAGAATAATCAGGAGTTAAATGATGCTGAAAAAAATGAGATGTCGCAAAATGAAAAACAGTAATGCAACCGTAAGAACAAGAATTCCTATCTTTATTGTCGGTTGAATGAGTACAATCACTATTATTCACATTTACAGTACATATATCATAATCAGCTTGAAGACAAAATATATTAAAATGATGATGATGAGGATAAACAGAAACAACTTGTATCAATAAACAAATTATAATAGAAAAAAAGACCCGAAGTCTTTTTTCCCATTTCATTGAACAATTTATATTGTCCGTACCACGTTTCATTCCTGACTGTCTTCTTCTATTTCCGAAACTGTTACTGTTACTAAAACTTTATCTATACGTGCTCCATCCATGTCAACTACTTCAAATGTAAAATCATTCCATTGCAACGTTTCCCCACTCACCGGAATATGTTGCAAATACTGTAGTATTAATCCACCAACAGTAAGATATTCAGAATCATCAAACAAATCACTCCTATTAAAATAACATAAGAAGTCGTACAAAGAACATTGCCCGTCTACTAACCATCCCTCATTATTAACCCGTTTTATAATATCAGGTTCTTCTTCCGGATCGTCCATATTTCCAACAAGTCCTTCTAAAATATCTCTTAATGTAATGATTCCCACACACACACCAAACTCATCACAAACTAAACCACGACTGATTTTTTGATTTTTCATCTGCTCAAGGACTTTATACACATTCATACTTTCATGAAAATATGTTGCCTCATGAGTCAATGATATCAAATTAAAATCAGGTTCAGCAATATTCAGTACTAGATCTTTTAAGTTTACAATACCCTTTACATGGTCTAGATCGCCATCAGCTATAGGATAGAATTCAAACAAATTCTCACTTAAAACCTTCTTAACCTCATCAGCCTTCATATCCACATCCAGCCATACAATATCATTTTTATGAGTCATGATGGAGCTAACCTTCAAGTCGCCCAATAAAAAGACACGACGCATAATATCCTGCTCTACAGGCTGAACTTCACCATCTTCTGTACCTTCTTGAATAATTGATTTAATTTCTTCTTCCGTAACCTTCGTATCATTCTCTTTTATTCCCAACAGATTAAATATAATCTCTGTACTTTTTGACAATAACCAAACGAAAGGAAGAGCTATTGTAGCCAACACACGCATAGGTTGAGCAACTACTTTTGCAGCCTTTTCCGCAACACTCAATCCAATACGCTTAGGAACAAGTTCACCAAAAATAATAGTAAGATATGTCACTATAACCACAATTGCAGCTTGTGCCAGCACAGAAGCATAAGAAGAAGAAATACCCCATGAAATCATTACATTTGTTAAATCGGCTGCAATCTGATTTCCAGAATAGATACCTGTCAATATACCTATCAACGTAATACCTATCTGAACAGTAGAAAGAAAACGATCGGGATCATTTGCCAACTTTAAAGCTACACTTGCAGCTTTACTTCCTTTTTTCGCATCTGTAGATAACCGAGATTTTCGGGCTGATATTAATGCAACCTCGGACATTGCAAAAATACCATTCAGTACTATCAACCCGATAATTATGATTACTTCATCCATATATAAATCCAATGGGTTTGGTCACAAATATAATTCATTATGTTTATTCCTTATAAAAGATTCACTATACAATTAAGCAGTTTTAACAAATACATCAGTCATTAGGATTTTCAAATTTACCATCAATCACTATATCTTGCGATTTTATCCCAATCATTTCTTCCTACAAATACCAAAAATTCGGGATTGTCTGACTTTTACTTCTTCCATACTTTTGCAAAACCAAAATCCAGACTTAATTCAAACTAAAACAAATGAGTAAACAACGTTTTATTTTTCTATTAACCCTCTCAATGAACTTATTTTTTGTCTTTGCACAAAAAACAGTTTCAATATCTGGAAATGTTATTTCCACCGACCAAAGCATTATCGATTTTGCAACCATTTATTTAAAAGGCACCAATTACGGATGTTATACCAATGAAAAAGGGGAATTCCATTTTAACGCTCCTTCCGGTTCTTACGTTCTAATTGTTTCCGCGATGGGATTTCATGCCTTTGAGAAAGAAATTAATATAAAAGATAATAATGAAAAGCTATCTATTTCCTTAACACCATCAATCACAACATTGGACGAAGTAATTGTTATATCCAACGGAATAAACCGCATCAAGCAATCTGCTTACAATTCTATAGCTATTGATGCTAAAACATTACATAACACGACCAAGACTTTAAGCGATGCGTTATCACAAGCACCCGGAGTCAAATTACGCGAATCGGGAGGTGTAGGATCGGACACACAAATCATGCTGGATGGATTCAGTGGAAAACACATAAAAGTTTTTATCGATGGCATTCCACAAGAAGGGAGCAGCACTTCTTTCAACTTGAATAATGTACCTATCAATTTTGCTGAAAGAATAGAAGTTTACAGAGGTGTCGTCCCTGTAGAATTTGGAACTGATGCATTAGGAGGTGTCATTAATATTGTAACCAACAAAAAAAGAAACCGTTGGTTTACAGATGCTTCTTATTCGTATGGCTCATTCAATACGCACAAATCGCATATAAACTTCGGACAAAAAACAAAAAAAGGGCTCTTTTATGAAATAAATGCATTCCAGAACTATTCTGACAATAATTATGACATAGACAATTACGTCACAATATTTGGAGAAGACGGCATTACAGAGAGTACTGATAAAAATAAAATCTATCGTGTGAAACGTTTCAATGATACATTCCACAATGAAGCTGTTATTGGAAAAGTAGGCATCGTTGATAAAAACTGGACTGACCTATTTGCTTTTTCCCTAACCTATTCTCATTTTTACAAAGAAATCCAAACAGGAGTTTACCAATATGTCGTATTCGGGCAAAAGCACCGTAAAGGTCACTCCTTCATCCCATCAATTGAATACCGTAAACATGATTTATTCACAAAAAACCTAAATCTTACTTTCACTGCCAACTACAATCATAATATTACTCATAATATTGATACCGCTTCATACAAATATAATTGGTTCGGAGACAAAAAATATACTGGAACTCCCGGTGAACAGTCGCATTTAAACAACGAATCAAAAAACACAAATTGGAACAGTATCTTAACTGTCAATTATCATATAAATCACACCCATCTCTTTACCGTCAACCACGTTACAAGTACATTTCATCGAACAGTTCGGTCGTATATTGCAGGAAGTACACGGCTATCTGATTTCAGCATACCTAAAAAAACACGTAAAAACATTAGCGGATTATCATACAAATTTATGCCTTCCAAAGTATGGAACTTATCTGTTTTCGGGAAATACTACAATCAATATAATGAAGGTCCTATATCACAAAATGATGACGGGATAGGAAACTATATACAAATGAAAAAGCATAACAACTCCATTGGATACGGCATTGCTGGAACCTACTTTTTCTTAAAAAATTTCCAGACTAAATTGTCGTATGAAAAAGCCTATCGTCTTCCCACTACTGAAGAATTATTCGGTGATGACGATTTAGAAGCGGGAAAAACCAACTTACGACCGGAAAAGAGTGATAACATAAATTGGAATATCAGTTATGAGAGCCAAATAGGGAAACATAATATATACGTAGAAGGAAGTGTTATTTACCGTGATACCAAAGATTACATTAAGCGAGGATTATCACAAGTCAGCAATATGAGTTTCGGATTCTACGAAAATCATGGAAGAGTTAAAACCAAAGGCTATAATATTTCCCTACGATATAATTACGACAAATGGTTTAACATGGGAGGTACTTACAATTCTCTAAATGCACGCGATAATGAAAAATACCGGGCTAAAGAAACCCAGCAAATAAGCCTTACCTATGGGCAACGTATTCCTAACCAGCCCTATCAATACGCCAGTTTCGATGCTTCTTTTTTCTACCACGATTTATTCGCCAAAGGGAACAAATTATCACTGACCTATGACGGGTTTTATCAACATGCTTTTCCTCTTTACTGGGAAAACTTAGGCGATCCTGATACAAAAATCCGAGTACCTAAACAAATTTCACATAACATTAGTATAGGTTATAGCATAAAAAACGGACGTTACAATTTATCGTTCGAATGCAAAAACCTGACCAATGCAAAATTATACGATAACTTCAGTTTACAAAAAGCCGGACGTGCTTTCTATGGGAAAATAAGAGCGTATTTCGGCAAACAATAAATTATTAATCAACCACAAACATTATTACATTTATGAAAAAAAGAAATTTTGCTGTAAAACTGACAACCATTCTTTATGCATGCAGCACATTTATCGCATGTAGTGACGATATGCCGGCAACCGGTACTGAAAACAACGGGGATAATATTACCGCAGCGACAAGCAAATATGTCATAGCGGCAAAAACCCAAGATGCTACTTATTTAGTAACAGCCGAGTCATTGGAAGAAGGAACGGTTACATCTGTTGGAGCAGGAACAGAAACGATTGGTGGGTCATATTGGGTCTTTTATGATGATGACTTTCTATTCAGCTTAAAATATAATGACGGAGAAGCGGGAACCGGTGCTTCTTACATTTTAAACAAAACTTCAGGAAAAGTCACCGAGCATCAATCTTATACATTCAACCGCATCACTACATATGGCATCTGGGGAGAAAATGTTATCACCGCATCGACAAACGATGGGAATAAAGAAACAGATGCACAAGGGAATAGAGCGAAATATCTGCAATTCAATTACTTAAATTCCAACAATGGCACTACCACCACAGGCAACTGCCTTGCAGAAAATTTTCTTGGGAATGGAGAAATCGTAAGTTTTGCCGGTTTCGTAGAAGCCAACAACAAGCTATATACTTCTGTTATCCCCATGGGAATGAGCCATTATGGAGTAAATACATTCCCCGATAAGATAACCGATGGGGAATTGGTGGCAAAGACAGACGGAGGGCAAGGTTCTGGTTCATATACTGCAGGACAAATTCCTTCTACACAATATCCGGATAATGCTTATATTGCCATTTACAGTGGCGACTCCTTCGATGAGCAACCGATCATTGTAGAAACCGATAAAATAGGTTTTGCCTGCGGGCGCAACCGATCACAATACTACCAGACAATTTGGGCAGCCGACAATGGAGACTTGTATGTTTTCTCACCGGGTTTCGGCAGGACAGCCACGTCATCAGCCGATTTAAAAAAAGTAACAGGAAAACTTCCTTCCGGTGTAGTACGTATTAAAGCTGGAGAAACATCTTTCGATCCGAACTATTATTACAACTTAGAAGAACAGGGTTCTAAACATCCTATGTTCCGTTGCTGGCATATTACCAAAGACTATTTCCTACTGCAAATGTATAGCGAAGGAACAATGTCGGGGAAAAACGCACCGGTTAAAGAGTTGGCTGTCTTTAAAGCTGAGGCCGGCTTACTGACAACTGTCAGCGACGGCTTTCCTTCAACAAATCAAATCTCTTCGCTTGGAACTCCTTTCTGTACAGAAGGGTATGCGTATATCCCTGTTGTTACAAACGATGGTAGTATGCCAGCCTTGTACAAAATCGATCCGGAAACGGCATCTGCAACCAAAGGTCTGAATATCGAAGCAGACGAAGTTGCAGCTGTAGGCAAACTGACATCGCAAACGCATTAATATCGCAATCATTTATCCGCAGTATGGTTTCAAAGGAAAAACAGGAAACGATACTGCGGACAACTAATTTCAATTCTACAATGAAAAAGTTATTCAAGAAATTACATCTATGGTTATCTCTCCCCTTAGGCATCCTCATCAGCATTGTTTGCTTCTCTGGAGCTTCATTGGTTTTCGAACAGGAGATTACACAAGCACTAAATCCCCATTTATATAAGGTGAAGCATTCAGAACAATCTTTACCCTTGCATCCTTCGGAACTTGCCAAACGCATTCATGAACAACTCCCCGACTCGCTGCAAGTTATTTCTCTTCAGCTTTCACAAAATCACGAAGACGTTTGCTTCGCTTTGTTTAGAGGAATGGGGAAAAAGATGATGAGCATTCATCCTTATACCGGCGAGATTAATGGATGGATACCTGCTTACCCTTTTTTCCAAACGATGCGAAAACTCCACCGATGGCTTATGAATCCTCCTGCTGCCAAAGGTGAGACATCGGCAGGAAAGATTATCGTAGGAATAACAACGCTTTTTATGGTTCTCATTCTGATATCAGGGCTTATCCTCTGGCTACCACGAAACCGTAACGCCTTAAAACGGAAATTATACATTTCACTTGCCAGTTGGAAAAGATTCTGGTACGACAGCCATGTTGTCCTTGGATTTTACAGTACTGTTTTCTTATTATTAATGGCATTAACAGGTTTGACATGGTCGTTTGGTTGGTATCGGACATTGGCATACAACCTTTTCAGTGGAGAGGAAACAACTGCTGCCAATGCTGTATATGCCCACAAATCGACAACAAAAGGACAGCCGGGAAAACAAAATGCCCCAACCGGAAAAGTATTCGATTATAAAATATGGGACAAGGTTTGGAACTCTTTACAAAAAGAATATGAACATTTCGAAACAATAACTTTAACAACAAACAATGCACAAATCATTCCTTTTACCACTCATATAAAAAAACCGGATACTGCAATATTCAATCCACAATCCGGAGAAATAACAAAAATAATCGGATATGAAGATACGCCACGATCGAAAACACTAAAAAGATGGTTTTATGCGCTTCATACCGGAAGCTGGGGTGAAATAATTACGAAAATCCTTTATTTCATTGCAGCATGTATCGGAGGGGTTTTACCTATAAGCGGTTATTATTTATGGTGGAAACGCACACATAAAACAAAACGTTTATCATAACATAGATTATCGTATTTCAAATTAAATATATATCTTTGCGGAACAAATGAATATAGGTCGAAGCATAAAGCATGAAGCAAATAACCATAACATCCCCACGGAAAATACAAGTCTCTGTTTCGCTGCCAGCATCGAAAAGTATTTGTAACCGTGCTTTAATTATCAATGCGCTTACCCAAGATTGTCTCCCGCTAAAAAATCTATCCGATTGCGATGATACTCAGGTTATGCAAACGGCACTGTCCGCTTTACAACCTGTCATTGATATAAAAGCAGCCGGAACCGCAATGCGCTTTTTATCTGCTTTCTTGGCTGTTAGCGAAGGAACGCACATTATAACGGGGACCCAACGCATGCAACAACGTCCTATCGGAATATTGGTAAATGCATTGCGTTCGTTAGGTGCCGATATTACATATATAGGAAAAGAAGGTTTCCCCCCTCTACGCATAACAGGGAAAAATCTACCCAACAAAGAGGTCACATTATCTGGAAGCGTAAGTTCACAATATATCTCTGCCTTATTGATGATAGGACCTACACTGACAAACGGGCTCACCCTTACACTGACAGATGAAATTATTTCACGCCCATACATTGACTTAACTTTAAAATTAATGTCTGATTTCGGGGCAAAAGTAAAATGGATTAATGATCATCAACTCAAAGTTGAGCCTCATCCATATTGCCCGACCGCTTATACCATCGAAAATGATTGGAGCGCCGCTTCATATTGGTACGAAATTTGTGCCTTGTCCGATGATGCAATAATCCAACTTCCGGGACTATTTCCCAACAGTCCGCAGGGAGACTCCATTGTAGCCGAATTATTTTCCGTGTTAGGAGTTGAAAGCCGGATAGAAAAACAAGTTCTTACACTACATAAGACGGCAAAGAAAGCCAATCGATTGGAATACAATTTTATCAATCAACCAGATTTAGCTCAGACATTCGTCGTTACGTGTGCATTACTTAACATTCCATTTCACTTCAACGGACTACAAAGTTTGAAGATAAAAGAAACCGACCGTATAACAGCATTAATAAAGGAAATGAAAAAACTTGGTTATGTCCTTACCGAAACAAACGGTTGCTCGTTATCTTGGAACGGCGAACGATGCACGCCCGATGCCAATCCATGCATCACAACGTATGAAGACCATCGAATGGCAATGGCTTTCGCACCGGCATGTTTCATTTACAAGAATCTACAAGTAAACGATCCGGATGTGGTAAATAAATCGTATCCACAATATTGGCAACATCTGATTAATGCTGGTTTTCATATAAAGGAGGGAAACAAGTAAATGTGGATACTCGTTGTCGTACTAATAGGTGTCATTTTATTGGGTCTTACAACCGGCTATTTTTATAACCGCAACCTTCAAAAGAAAATCTCAAACGGAGAACTTGAAAAAGAGCCATCGGTAAAAACGATAAACGATGAGTGTTGTGGACAACATCAAATATGCGAAAAAGAAAGTCTGCTTGCTGCTGTTAGTAAACAAATAGAATATTACGATGATGAGGAATTAGATAGTTTTAAAGGGCGTTCTTCCGATACATACACAAGCAAAGAGATAGAAGAATTTCGCGATATTTTATATACAATGAAAGAAGAAGAAGTTGCCGGATGGAGCCGCAGCCTGCAACTTCGGGGGATTGAACTTCCTGACGAATTGAAAGATGAAGTATTTTTAATCGTAGGTGAACGACGATTCCACTCATAACACATAGAAAGATGGATAACTTACTTGAATTATTCCAATATACATTTTTCCGTAATGCTTTATTAGGAAGCCTTTTTACAAGCATTGCATGTGGAATTATCGGAACATATATCGTAACCCGACGGCTTGTTTTTATAAGTGGTGGCATCACACATGCTTCATTCGGAGGTATAGGAATCGGACTGTATGCCGGAATATCTCCCATCTTTACAGCAGCCATATTCTCTATACTGTCGGCTTTTGGCGTTGAATGGCTTAGCAAACGTAACGACATGCGTGAAGATTCGGCTATTGCCGTATTTTGGGCTTTTGGCATGGCAGTAGGTATTATATTCAGTTTTTTGGCACCCGGCTTTACACCAGACTTATCATCTTATCTATTTGGCAATATTCTGACTATCACGACCGACGACATTATACTATTAGGAATCATCAGTTTTTTACTGATCCTTTTCTTCGGATTGTTTTTAAAAACAATTATTGCAATCTCATTCGACCGAGAATTTGCCCGTTCCCAGCATCTTCCTGTAACTTTTTTCGAATATGCCCTTATGCTATTTATCGCCCTTACCATTATATCTTGCCTACGCATGATAGGCATTGTTCTTGTTATTTCTTTACTTACACTTCCACAAATGACAGCCAACCTATTCACTTACCGGTTTAAAACCATCATCTGGCTATCTATTGCCATAGGTTATGTAAGTTGCTTAGGTGGCATTTTGTTTTCTTATCAATACCAAATACCTTCCGGCGCATCGATTATTTTTGTTTCTATCCTTATTTATGTTATCGGAAAGGTCATCAGCTTTATACAAAAACGCCGTGCGATTTAATAAAAACATCGAAAGATTTCTACAAACTTGTCGTGACATCTTTTTATTTCCCTAAATTTATTTTACATTTGCCGCATATAAAAACATCGTTTATGAAAATAGCCATTACATCACTTGAAGATATTCATGAAGCGGCAAAAACCTTTGTTGCAAACATGGAAAACAATACAGTTTTTGCCTTTTACGGGAAGATGGGTGCCGGAAAAACTACATTTATTAAAGCTGTATGCGAAGAATTGGGAGTAACCGATGTCATCAATTCACCGACATTCGCTATTGTGAACGAATATCGTTCCGACATTTCGGGTGAATTAATCTACCATTTCGATTTTTACCGTATCAAAAAATTAGAAGAAGTTTACGATATGGGTTACGAAGACTATTTCTACAGTGGAGCTATATGCTTTATCGAATGGCCGGAATTAATAGATGATTTACTCCCCAACGACACTGTTAAAGTTTCCATAGAAGAACAAGAAGACGGAAGCCGGCTGCTTACGATAGAAGCCGAGAATTAAGTTCTTTGTTTCCATGACTATACATTATATTATACAAGGAGCATTCGTCTGCATTGGTTTGCTTGCATTGCTGGCTTCTTTATTCAACTGGAATTGGTTTTTTACTGCACAGAATACCCGTTTTATTGTAGCCAACGCAGGAAGAAAACAAGCACGTTTATTTTACGCGGTCATTGGTACATTGATGATTGCAACAGGGATATTTTTCTTCTTGTCAGTCAGAGGATTAATCTAAATGCAATCATTATATGGGAACCTTGTATTTGTCTATAGAATTGGCATTCGATTTTCTTGCCTTTGTCATGGGATGTTCCCTCGTTTTCAAGGCTAAAGACAATTATTTGAAATTGTATTGGGGAATCATCGCTGCATGCATCGGACTGTTTTTCATCTGGGAAAATATCGAATGGTTAGTAATTGTTACCGATACCCCCGAATACCGTTTCACCTCTTTATTAAGCATAGACAAGATGTTGAAGTGGTATGCTTTAGCAAGCGCGGTATCATTGTTTCCTATGGCATCATTATTCCCGGGATATTTTAACCATTTCAGACTTCTCTTTTTCTTATTTCCACCCATTATAACCATCACAATAGGCTTATGCTATTTATTTTTTAACGGATACATTACTCCAATTTATACTTTCAGTGAGATTCTCCAAAACACAAACAAACCCGACATTCAACTTCGCATCATCATATTCCTGATATCTATATTTTTACCTCTTGCCTCATTTATCTACCCGCTTGTTGTCAAACAGGCTTTCCGACGAATCAATAAATATATGTATCTGTTTATTGGATTCATGTTTCTCTTTTTAGGCATATACATTACATTTACATTAAATATTAACGAGTTCGTCTTCAATTTATTTGGTATCACAGCATTAATCTTCACAATTTCTTTTTCGTGTCTGTATTTCTTTCGTGAAAACCCGTTTTCCGACCACATCCAAATGATTGCCCAAACATCTGATGATACAATAAACCATAATGAACCGGCAACCACATCTCTTTCCTTTCCATTATTTATCTCCATAGACAGTTATTTAAAAGACAAAAATTTATTCACCGATAGTAATTTCAACATAAAAAATCTGGCAAGCCACATGAACGAAAAAGAAAAACCAATATCACAAGCAATCAAAAGCGGAGGTTTTACCGGATTTAGAGAGTACATCAATTATTTACGCCTTGAGCATTTCAAAAAATTAGCAACTGAATATCCGGATAAAAATATAAAAGAATTAATGTATCTCTGTGGATTTACATCGCGTACTACTTTTTATCGAATTTTCACGGAAAAATTCGGGATGTCTCCTTCTCAATACATCAGTAACTCCAAAAATTTACACTAATACACCTCACAAAAAATGTCCCATTTCTGAAAGTGGGACACTTTTGCCGTTCCATTTATTAAATATTTATATACATTTGCCTCTGTAATAAGCAAATAGTTATTGCGGTTGGAAATTTTTTCCTTTGAAACGGGACATGTTTTTTATAATAAAAGAAACAGTTCACCCCGATGCCACGTATTACGAACAAATTCTAATCTCTTAACTTTGTCTTTCAATCATCATCTCTCATCTATTTATAATTCCGCAGATGATTGAAACAACGAGGCTGGAAACATAAACTCTGGCCTCGTTTCCTTTTAGCCACAAATATCATCTTTACAAAAAAAATCCGAAATGCCTCTTTACTTTTAACAGAAGTCATTTCGGATTTTCAAAATACTTATTTTCAAAAATCAATCTATCTCTCCCAATGAATTACCATACTCCATTTCACCTTGTACAATAAAGAATACATCATCGGGATCGAAAGGACCCATATCATCCTTTTTAGCTTCGGATATTATATAGTTTACAATTTCGTCTTGATCGATATTAATATACCCATCTTCATCAGGCTGTACATCTAAACACCCGCTGGTAGTATAATAATCAACAATCAAATCGAGTATGTAATATAACTCATCATCCGAATATTTGCCTTTTATCTCTTGTGGCAAATAATTTTTAATGAATTCGATTGTTTTTTCATCGTCTTCATCTTCCAATAAGAACTCGTCTCCCATAACTATAATCTTAATTCTTTTTAGCCTACTTCAATAAAGCCTCAACTTTTTCTTTTAAAGCAGCTTTGGTCGTAGCTCCAACTTGCTTATCTACCACCTTACCATCTTTAATAAAAAGTACAGTTGGAATATTACGAATGCCAAATTGCCCCGGAAGTTCCGCATTCTCATCAACATCACATTTACCGATATTTACCACCTCTTTATATTCCTCGGCCAATTCTTCTATATAAGGCGCAATCTGACGACACGGTCCACACCACGTCGCCCAAAAGTCCAATACCACAGGTTTTCCCTCAGCCACAAGAGCTTCAAAATTGTCATCTTTAATTGTCAGTGCCATAATCTTAATCGTCTTTTGTTAGTTTATTTTTACGCAAATATATACTAATTTATTTTATAGTCCAATAATGGTTGATTTTTTAGATAATCAACAAGTGCTCTATTCACTGTTATTTTCAATATCTTCGACATTAAATTCACAAACATTTGGCCATCTTCATCGCAAACATGAAAATAAAGTTCTGTATTTCCGGGTGTATCTTTTATTAAAGAATTTAACTCAACAATCATTTCACCATTAACAGCTGAAAGTGGTACAGTCACAGTTAATTTTTCTATCAACTTATCTTTTACTTCAGGCAATAATTCTACATGACTAATTTTTATTTCCAATTCATCTTTCTTCCATTGCTTAGGTTGTACCTTTCCATGCATATATAAAAACATTCCTTCTGAAAAGAAATTTTTCTTTTCTACCCATTCATTCCCAAAAAAAGCAAATTCTGCTGCTCCCGAATAATCTTCTACCTTAGCAACACCATAAGGCTTTCCCGTTTTTGTATAACCTTCACGAACATTTGTAACAATTCCACCCAATATCAGCTCACTATTCTGCAAAACGTCTATATGATTCAGTTCTATCATCTTCGTATTGCAAATTTCTTCTAAAATGACACCATATTCATCTAAAGGATGAGCAGACAAATAAATACCAACTAATTCTTTTTCCTTATTCAAACGTTCCAAATTACTCCATAAAGGAGCATGGATAATCTCAGGAGTCGCAATTTCCACTTCATGTTCTCCTCCAAATAAAGAATTAACACTTTCAGCCTTATCCATCTGATAACGATTCCCATAACGGATTAATGTTTCTACAAAAGTTTCGTCTTTATTGTTTTTCATAAAGAAATCTTCTCTACTTACATTCTGAAAACTATCGAAACTTCCTGCTAACGCTAAATTTTCTATATTTTTACGATTACATGCAGACAAATTAACTCTTTGCACAAAATCGAATATACTCTTAAATGGACCATTCTTTTCTCGCTCTGACAAAATACTTTGTACTGCACTCTCTCCTACTCCTTTAATAGCACCCAAGCCAAATCGAATATCACCTCGCCTATTCACCGAAAATTTCAAGCTACTTTCATTTATGTCCGGACCTAATACATTAATCCCCATTGACCGACTTTCATCCATCAACTTTGTAATTTCAGTAATATTCGAAATATTACGACTCATTGTTGCAGCCATATATTCCGATGGGAAATTAGCTTTCAGATATGCCGTTTGATAAGCAACCCATGAATAACAAGTTGCATGGGATTTATTAAATGCATACGATGCAAATTTCTCCCAATCCGTCCATATTTTTTCAAGGACAACCGGATCGTGACCATTTTTTCTACCACCTTCAATGAATTTAGGCTTCATATGATCCAACTTATCACGTAATTTTTTACCCATCGCTTTACGTAATGCATCCGATTCTCCTCTTGTAAAATCGGCTAACAACCGAGACAGCAACATCACTTGCTCCTGATATACAGTAATACCATACGTATCTTTTAAATATTTCTCCATTATAGGGATATCATATTCAATAGGTTTACGTCCGTGTTTACGATCAATAAAATCAGGAATATAATCCATAGGTCCAGGACGATATAAAGCATTCATAGCTATTAAATCTTCAAATGTGGTTGGTTGAAGTTCACGAAGATATTTCTGCATGCCTGCCGATTCAAATTGAAATGTCCCAACCGTACGTCCTTCACTATACAACATATACGTAGCAGGATCGTCTATAGGTACCTCATCTATATTTAAAACAACTCCTTTACTATATTTAATATTTTCTATAGCCTCTTTTATAATAGATAATGTTTTCAAACCCAAAAAGTCCATTTTTATCAGCCCTGTTTCTTCTATAACAGAACCTTCATATTGGGTTACTAACATTTTTTCTCCTGTCTCTTTATCATCAGCCGTGCTGACCGGAACCCAATCGGTTATATCATCCCGGCAAATAATCGTTCCACATGCATGAACCCCTGTATTACGGACATTGCCTTCCAACATTTTAGCATATTTTATTGTATCTCTTAAAATCGGATCGGAAGATACTTCCGCAGCTTGCAGTTCCGGTACATAAGCAATAGCATTCGGCAAATTCAACTTTTTATCTGGAATTTTATCAGGTATCAATTTGCATAAACGGTCTGATTCTGCCAATGACAATTTCTGAACACGCGCAACATCTTTAATAGCCAATTTAGTTGCCATTGTACCATAAGTAATAATATGTGCAACTTTCTCCTGACCATATTTTTCTGTTACCCATTTTAATACCCGTCCTCGACCATCATCGTCAAAATCGACATCTATATCCGGCAAAGAGATTCGGTCTGGATTCAAGAAACGTTCGAACAGTAAATCGTATTTAATCGGATCTATTTGAGTTATACCCAAACAATAAGCAACAGCAGAACCAGCAGCTGAACCACGTCCCGGCCCGACAGAGACATCCAATTTATGGCGTGCTGCAGATATAAAATCCTGTACTATAAGAAAATATCCGGGGAAACCCATCGTTTTCATAATATGCAATTCGAATTTTATCCGCTCTTTGATATCATCGGTCAATATTTCACCATAGCGTCTTTTTGCACCATCGTAAGCTAATTTTGCTAAATAATCAGCTTCCAGCTTTATACGGTATAATTTATCATATCCACCCAAACGCTCTATTTTCGCTTTTGCATCGCTTTCAGACATCACTACATTTCCATTCTCATCTTGGGTAAATTCATCAAACAAATCTTTTTCTGTATACTTTTTACGATACTCTTCTTCCGTACCAAAATCTACAGGTATAGAAAAAGTTGGCATAATCGGAGCATGGTCTATCGAATAAAATTCCACACTATCGCATATTTCACATGTATTAGAAAGAGCTTCCGGCACATCTGCAAAAAGAGCATTCATCTCCTCTCGTGTTTTCATCCACTCTTGTTTCGAATACAACATCCTATGAGGATCATCCAAATCTTTGCCCGTACTTAAGCAAATCAATCGGTCGTGAGCTTCCGCGTTTTCTTCATCTACAAAATGGACGTCATTGGTACAAACCAATTTTACATTATATTTTTTAGCAAGTTCTATCAATTTTTTATTTACAACCTCCTGCAACTTATACGTTTCATGATTGGCTCTCGGTACTGTTGCCTTATGACGTTGAAGCTCCAAATAATAATCATTACCAAACAAATCTTTATACCACCGAACTGCTTCTTCCGCTTCAGCAAACTGACCAGCCGTAATACGTCGAGGAACTTCCCCACCTAAACAAGCAGAACAAACAATTAATCCTTCATGATACTTTTCCAACTCTACCCGATCTGTGCGAGGACGCATATAAAATCCATCAGTCCACGCTTTCGATACCAACTTTATTAAATTATGATATCCTTTCAAATTTTTAGCAAGCACAATCAGATGATATCCACTTTGGTCTTGTTTCCCATCTTTATCGGTTAAACGACGATGAGCAACATACATTTCACAACCAATAATAGGCTTAAACAACTTCCTCTTAGTTGCGTCCAATTGTGTTTTATATGCCAGCAACATCTCATCCGCTTCATCCGCCCCTTTACCATCTTCTATTGCTTTTATTTTTTTTGTTAACTCTTTAATCTCACTATTTATTCCACTATTCTTCTTATTAACATAATTAAAAAACTCCTTAATACCAAACATATCTCCATGATCGGTAACAGCAATTCCCCGCATGCCATTGGCAATGGCCTTATCGACCAATTTGGGAATAGAAGCTTGTCCGTCTAATATTGAATATTGCGTATGAACGTGCAAATGAACAAAATCTTGCATAACACTAAATATTAAATTATCTCCAAATATACCGATGATTCATTGAATAAACAAAACATATTTCCGACTTAACTCTTCTATAACAGATTTTATAAAAAAGACGACAAAAAGCCAAATTCTACCTCACGTTTATTTGCAGGGTTTTCAAATTAAATATATTTTTGCACGATAAATATAACAAAACGATGGCGCATTTAAATAAAATAAAAAAGATAAAAAAAATAAGATTGCATCAAGAAGGCACACACATTTTAATAACAAGTGCAATTTTACTGATACTTATAAATGCCGGTCTTTATTGGGGGATACCATGCAAAGTCCCTTTTTATATCTGCGCTCCCGTCAGTATTATGCTCTATCTGTTAATGATTAATTTCTTCAGATGTCCTATTCGTTTATTCGGAAACGATACAGAAAAAATAGTGGTAGCCCCGGCAGATGGAAAAATTGTTGTCATAGAAGAAACAGATGAACATGAATATTTCCATGACAAACGGCTTATGATTTCCATTTTTATGGGAATAACCAATGTACATGCCAATTGGTATCCGGTAGATGGTACCATCCGTCATGTCAGTCATCAAAACGGACAATATATGAAAGCATGGCTTCCGAAAGCAAGTACAGACAACGAACGTTCTACGATCGTTATTGAAACTCCGGAAGGTCATACCGTCATGGCAAGACAAATAGCAGGTGCCGTTGCCAGACGTATTGTAACTTATGCTGAAGTGGGTGAAGATTGCTTTATTGACGAACACATGGGATTCATTAAATTTGGTTCTCGTGTAGACGTCTACTTACCCATTGGCACCGAAGTCTGCGTAAAAATGGGGCAAAGAACTGTAGGCAACCAGACAATTATCGCCAAACTAAAATAAAAATGACAAACAACTATGGCAAATGCTATAAAACGAAACATTCCCAATACCATTACAT
>DXCG01000130.1 GCA_019116145.1 Candidatus Phocaeicola gallistercoris | reverse complement strand
ACATTGTCTATCGGGAAAATAACATCAGGGGCATTTCCCAGTTTTGCCAATCTTCCTTGTATTGTGTAGATGGAAACATTTAGGCCGGAAGCAGGCGTATGTAATTCCTCTTGGTATTCATTGAGCACATTTCGCTTCCTTTCTAAAAGTTCAAGTTGCGCCAAGGCTTCTTCTCGAACACGAGTACGGTCTACATTTATAGAATTGGCAAGTTCGTTCAGGATTTCTTTCTTATTGGCTTTATGGCTGTGAAGTGTTAAGCAGAAATCGGCAAGACCTACACTCGCCAAGCGGTTATAAACCACTTGCAAAGCTGCCATTTTCTCTGAAACAAATAGAACTTTCTTTCCATCAGCAATGGCTTCCGCAATAATATTCGTAATAGTCTGGCTCTTTCCTGTTCCTGGAGGGCCTTGTAAAACAAAGCTCGCTCCTTTTTTGGAGAGCAAAATAGCGTCTTGTTGGCTTGAATCAGCATCTACTACTTGAAATGTATCTATAGGCCTTACCTGTTTATCGTGGTCAAAATTATTAAGTTCATCAGGTATCTGTTGTATTGTGCTTTGTTCTCCGACGATGGCTGAAATTACGCCATTGTCATTCAGCTTTTCCTCATTTCTCTCCAAGTCTTTATACATATTGATTTTGAGGAATGACAAATTCGCCAAATGAACACTTCTCTCTACACTCCAATCTTGATTCTCTATTTTAGAAAACAATCTTTCCATGTACTCTTCAGGAGAGTCGTGTGCAGAATCAAATTCCGGAACACTAATGCCGAAGTCATTATCCAGTTTGTGTGCTAAAGTAGGATTAATCACGATTTCATCATCGTGCAGTGTAAGTCTGTAAGGAGAAGTAATAGATTCTATTAAAAGTCGTACAGGAACTAGAATAATAGGAGATGAAAATATTTGGGACGATTCAGGCTGTTCCTTCCATTTAAGCATACCAAAAGTGAGGTACAAAGTATTAATGCCTTGCTCCTCAATAGATGTGTTAGCTTTATATCGTAATGATTTTAAGGTCTTCTGCAGTTCACCGATAGGTTTATTGGTTTCGATGTCGCCTTTAATGATTGTGTCGCATATTTCTTCGCCATCGTCAGAGATTTGTACTTTTTTAGCATATGGAAACTCTAACTCTTTTTCATTTATGACAAGCTGATCCCATAACTTGTCAAATGAAGGAGACGTAATTGTAACATTATTACGCTTCCCTTCAAGAAAATTTATAAGTCTGTTTCTTTTACCGAAATCAAGCAGTTGCTTCTTCCAGATCTCTACTCGATTATGCAGTTTTTGTCCCATATTACTATTATTCTCTAATTATCTGATTGTCAATTATAAAACTTTATCACAAAGGTTCAAGCAGAACTATATAATTTAGAATGGAAGATCATCATCCATCTTCCGTTCGATATTATCAAACCTTGTCCAAAGATTATTCAGTACAATTATTTTGCGGTCTTTTGATAGTTGATTCCACCACTCATAAAAGCGTTCAACCTGATTCACCTGAACCACGGCTTTTGTTATATACCTAAAATTTCCAGATACAAAACATGAAATCAAATCTTTATTGCTTTGCAGGTATGTTTCAAGTATAGATTTTTGTAACAGGTCACTGAGCTTAGCTGTTATTATTTCCAAGTCTTCAACATATTTGGTGTCTTCATACATTTTAGTACAAACGCCTGTAAATGAATCAGCCATATTAGAGTATATGTTTTTTTCATCTTTAGAAAACTTGACTAATAGCGAATTCTCTGAAGTGACATTCCTAACCACTTCTTGGAAAGATGAAATACGATTGTCTGGATTAGGAGGTATCATACTTTCCAACACTACTGAATACTTAAATAGTTGCGATATGTTATTATCACCTATAAGTCGTTCAAAGAGCTTTCCGACGAAATACACTTCAGTCTTGTGATCGTAAATATTATTAACGAATTCTTCCGGTGTTGAGTATGCCCAGTTAAGACTGACACTCTTGGTGCAATCAATTGCTTCCTGAGTAGTTTTCCCAAAACCAAAATCAATTATTTTAGGGATGCCGTCCGTTGAGACCAATATATTTCCAGGCCTGATATCACGGTGCATAATACCATTATCCTCAAGATATTTGAAGCCACTTATGGTCTGAACAAAAATATCGTTGATAGCTTTTGGATTAGCTTTTATATACTCGTCTATGTTGCACCCTTCAATATATTCCATCAGGATATATCCGGTTGTATGTTCCGGATACAGATGATATGAAAAGACGCGGACAATGTTCGGATGATTTATCTTGTATAAAATCTTGATTTCATTGACGAAATGCTCATAATATTTTGTCTTACATTCTGAAAAATATGGCGAATATTTTTTACAGACAAATCGTTCATTTATTGTTTCGTCTTTGATGAGTATAGTTCGTCCGGTACCTCCTTGTCCCACTTCCTTAAGGTATTTATACTCTTTTGATTTGATAAATCTTATAATATCATTTTTCATATGAAATCTACTCTACTTTTATATCCGGTAGGCAGTTTATAAATCCTACTATTTTGAAAGGTTGAGCTATGTATTTATTTCTTCTTGACAACATATTTCTGTTTAGGGTCTGTTTTACTTTCTGTAGAAGTCATTGTCAATACATCACCAAGTAATGGATCAATGTAAAAGCGCTTCATCCTGTATTTGTCGGAATATCCCAGATGTTCTGATATTTCCTGTAGAGTGCGAGGCTCTTTACAATAGTTCATCAGTTCCTGTATTGTTTCCTGCCTTTTCTCGTCTCTTGACTTTACTCCTTGACTTTTTACTCCTTGACTTTTTACTCCTTGACTTTTACTCCTTGACTTTTCGTTTTCCATATATTCAGAATTCAAGGAGTAAGAAGTCCAACGACCTTTGTTGACGGGTACGAGCATACCTTTTCCAACCAAGGCATACAACGTTTTTCCGACTTCCAATGGATTTTTGCCGAGTAATTGCTGCATACGGAAATTTGATGTGCTTCCTTCGGTAAAGGCTGTGGCCAAAACTAATTGCTCCTCCTTGTTAAGTTTCTCGTAGTCGCTACCATAAATATCGTGAAGTGCTATGTGGCATTCGTCTGGTATCAATGATGCCATAGTGAGTGTTAATTCCACCAAATGCAAATCCTGATTTTCAATAAGACAAGGCTGACGCCAATTTTCCTTTTTCCAAGCATTTAATATTGTCGGAAATCCAGAACCTATGTTGTCACCAAAACCTATCATCCTGAACATTGCCTGCATATTCGGGTTGCGGGCTTTGGAGTGTCCTCCGGCATAAATATCCATTACAGGAATTTTCAGGGAGCCAGGATTGGAAAAGACAAAACAATCATCGTGCTTCTCAACTTTCAACACTCCGGTTATCATATAGTCAGAATGTATCACAAGATTGGTCAATGCTTCTCGCACTGCTTTATGAATGGCAGTGTCATCTATTCGCTCCATACCTTCCAATCTGAACGGGCGCTTCAAGTCTTTGATTAATTTGGACTGCACGGTCATAAAGAAGTTGTACAGATTGTTTTCCCATCGTCCATCGTATGTCAGTCGGTCACTCCAGCGGCTATCTGGCTGCAGGTTCGTCATGTCCAGGTAGTCCATACGAATATTGTCAAACCGCTCTCTAATGGACAAGCCTTTACCGAACATCAGCAAACCGGCAAGGGTCAATCCCTCCCGATGTGTATTCCTGTCAATTATATAGCCTCCCATATTCAGCAAGAAGTCTTTGTCTGAATAGTCGTTCCAAACATGATCCATGTTAGCTGTGCGGAATCTGTTGCGGTATGCTGCAAGAGTATTAGCATCGATGTCATCCATCGTGTAATTCTCCATAAGAATAGAATCATTGCCGCTGTCGTTGGCATCCCGAATCATTGCCTTTACATCATCTTCGGTACAATGATAGTCTCCCTCATAGTTCCGTTTGAAAGAGCCGTTCATCATATTACCATTGATATAGATTGGCCTTTGTCGGTAATCTACTTGCGGAATATTGATAACCAATAGAGAACGTCCTTCATATTCAACTATATCAACATCTTCTTCGATAAGGATATTTCGGTTTACTTTGTTGCTATTCAAGGTATCGAAGAACTCCTTTTTCAATTTCTTTGGATTATTAACACCTGTTATTTCAAATCTTTTTGCCGAGTCTGGTTCTTCCATATGCTCGGTTATGCCAAGCACGATGATTCCTCCTACAGTGTTTGCGAAGGATGAATAAGTCTCCCAGACTGATTTAGGAATTTGATTCTCGCATTTCTTACATTCGAATGAAATGCGTTCTCCGACCTGAAGTAAGGTATTTATATCTGTTATATCCATCTTAGTCTTTTTTTGATTGGTTAATTAGCGTCCTTACATCAACATCGAGAATCCTTGCTATCTGCAAAAGGGTTTCTAACCCTGGTTGAACGGAGTTTGTACACCATTTAGAAACGGTTGTTTGGTCTTTATGCAGTTGCTCGGCAAGCCATTTTGCCGTCCTTTTTTGTTCTACCAACACGACTTTAATCCTATTGATGTCTGTTTTGGGGCTATCTGTCATTGCATTGTTGGTTTTTGAGATTGCAAATATATAATTTAAAATAGAATATTTGAAATAATTATAT
>DXCG01000129.1 GCA_019116145.1 Candidatus Phocaeicola gallistercoris | reverse complement strand
GGCATTCTCACTGCGGCCGTCAGCCCGTCCTTTTTCAGGATTCCAGATGGCCGGATTGACGGATACTTTCGTTCCTATCTGTTCCCATTTGGCATCTATGCTTATCTTGCACAGCAACTGGCACGTTCCATCCTTACGGACTTTGGTGCGGTTTATATAAAACAGTATCGCAAATGTACTGCGACGTTTGATTTCCATATTGTCAGTATTTCTTTTCATACTACTATTTTTTTGCCATTATCAAATAACTACAGAAAACCGCTCAGCAATTATTTTATCCAATGCTTTCGTATCTGTATCTATCTTATTGTCTGTCACCTTTGCGTAATGCTGTGTGGTCTCAATACGACTGTGCCCCAACATCTTGCTGACCGTTTCAAGCGGTACGCCATGGGAAAGTGTAATTTCTGTCGCATAGGTATGACGGGCTGCATGGAAGACCAGCTTACGTCCTATACCGCAAATTTCGGCGATACGTTTCAAATAACGATTCAATGAACTGTTGGAATACATGGGGAGAAGCTTTCCTTCAGGAGCCATATCGCGGTATTTTTCAATAATATGGAACGGCAGTTCCATAAGCGGTATTTCAAAATCCACACCGGTTTTCTTGCGAGAACTCCTGATCCACCAGGTACCATCTTCCGCGAGAGAAAGATTTTCATTTGTCAGCAGACACATGTCGCTATAGGGAATACCCGTATAACAGGAAAACAGGAACATATCTCTCACATGATAAAGAATCTGATCATGGAGAGGTGTTGTCATAATCCTATTCAATTCTTCGGAGGTGAGATATTTCTGTTCCGGTTTCGGATGTACCGGTTCATATCCGACAAACGGGAATACTGTTATTATACCGTCAGCAATAGCTTCTCCGACAATTGTTTTCAGTTGGACGGTAAGATTGACTATTGTGCCTGAAGCCAGACAACATTCCGTACGTAGATACAAGTCATATTTTTCAATGAAGGAACGGTCCAATGCGGCAAAAGGGATATCTGACAGCTTATATTGCATCTGTAAAAAACGTACCAGATGATTGTAGGAATTGCGGTAAGCCCTCAATGTCTTTTCCGTACGATTAATCCCAACACGTTTCTCGAAATTTCTAATGAAAAGTCTGAAATAGCTTAATAGGGTTTCCTGTTCCGAAGCCATACCCAAAAGTTGATGCTTTACATCCTCTGCTGTTACATCCTCACGGATTGCAGATTGTTCCGCATAGATGCCGAGCGCGGCAGCACGTATTTCATCCAGTCTGTTGTTTATGTCTCTTGCCGCAACACTTTTCCCACATGCCCGTCCGGATGACCACAATGACTGTGGCACACGAAGCTTGACACTGAATGCTGTTTCAGAGTGCTTGCCGACAATAAGCCGTGCCATTACGGGACAGTTTCCCCTGGCATCCGCCTCGCTCTTTTTAAGGTAGAACGAAACCTTTACATCTGTCTGATTCATAATCTGTTCCATTGTTTGCAAAATTAACGGAGACAGAGTTAATCATCGGCATGTCAAATATCGTCAGACATCGACAAAGCTATCACCATTGACTTACGGAACCTATATTTTTCATATCTCAAAAAAAATAAGTACCTTCGCTAAGCCAAAATGATGGAACTGCGTTCTTTACGGTCGGAGCAGAAAGGATTTCCAAACAACTCCATACAACTGGAATGGGCAACGGATAGGTAGCAATTTTTCTGCTTAACTATTCAAAAAACGGCTTCAAGGCACACATTTACGAATGCGGAATAATGCTGCGTATCTCCCTGAAAGCCCAATAGTTTACATTATTCTTCCTAAATCCATCCAAAATCGGGCGAGTTTCACTATCTTTGCTCATCAATTATAAACCGGACAATTTGTATCATACATGACTCGTTTTTATAAAATAGCACTTATTCTAACTGTAATATGTTTATGCTATGTCATTGCTAACAATTTTCAAAAACAAAACTCTATGACAATGGACAATGAAATTTGCGTACGATTGGAAACCACGATGGGGAATATTACCGTAAAATTATACAACGAAACCCCTAAGCACCGCGATAACTTCATCAAATTAGTAAAAGAACAAGCCTACGACAACACGTCATTCCACCGGGTTATCAAAAACTTTATGATCCAAGGAGGAGACATCCAGAATAAGAAACTAAATTATCCGACAGATTATACCATCCCGGCAGAATTCAATCCTGCCTTGTTCCATAAAAAAGGAGCACTCGCTGCTGCACGATTGGGCGACAATATCAATCCGGAAAAAGCATCTTCAAGTTGCCAGTTTTATATCGTAACAGGAAATGTATTTACCACATCCCAACTGACAGACATGGGGAAACAAATCAATCAGGTACGCTTGGACTCTGCCTTACAGCAAGTTACCCGCAGGCACTTAAAGGAAATCTTAACCTTACGCAAATCGAACGATAAAGAAGGGCTTTCAGCTTTACAAAATACAATATACGCAGAAGCACGTAAAGAAGTTGCACAACAGGCTCCTTTCTCATTTACACCCGAACAAATTCAAGCATACACAACCATAGGAGGAGCCCCTCATTTAGATGGCGCATACACCGTATTTGGAGAAGTGATTGAGGGAATGGAAGTCGTTGAACAAATAGAAAAGGTAGAAACAGACAAAAATGACCGGCCGGGAAAGGAAGTCTGCATTATAAAAGCAAGTATTGTCCCTGAAAACTAACAAGCAATGCCATTCTCGAATTAAGGAATTATGATACATGTAAATCATTATACATTAAGTAACGGATTACGTATTGTCCATAACGAAGACCTGTCGACACAAATGGTTGCACTAAACATTTTATACAATGTCGGCGCACGCGATGAACACCCGGAACATACAGGTTTCGCACATCTATTTGAACATTTAATGTTCGGAGGCTCAATCAATATTCCCAATTATGACACTCCCATTCAAAATGCCGGAGGTGAAAATAATGCATGGACAAACAATGACATAACCAATTATTACGTCACTTTGCCTTTTCAAAACATCGAAATAGGTTTTTGGCTGGAAAGCGACCGGATGTTGGGGCTGGACTTTAATCCACAAAATTTGGAAATACAACGACAAGTTGTTATTGAAGAATTCAAACAACGCAATTTAAATCAACCTTATGGCGATGCATCGCATCTGTTAAGGGAAATGGCTTATCAGAACCATCCTTACCGATGGCCGACCATCGGTAAGGAAATCAGCCACATTGCCAATGCAACGTTGGACGAAGTAAAAGAATTCTTCTATCGTTATTATGCCCCAAACAATGCCATTTTATCTATTACCGGCCATATTTCTTTTGAAGAAGCTATCCGGCTATCAGAGAAATGGTTCGCTCCAATCCCGGCACGCGAAGTTCCCAAACGGGAACTTCCCAAAGAAAACCAACAAACAGCAATCCGTACAAAGAGTGTAATGCGCAATGTTCCGGTAGACGCTATTTACATCGCTTTCCATATGTGCAATCGCTTCGATAAGAATTATTATGTATTTGATTTGATAACTGACTTACTTTCGAACGGACGTTCTTCACGTCTATTTCAAAATTTAGTCCAGAAAAAACAATTATTTTCATCAATCGATGCCTACATAACAGGCAGTTTAGACGAAGGGCTACTGTCTATTACAGGAAAACTTAATACAGGAGTCTCTTTCAAACAGGCAGAAGATGCCATTTGGCAAGAACTCTCGCTTTTAAAAACAACCCTTGCCCCAGATGAGGAAATGGCAAAGGTCAAAAACCGCTACGAAAGCGAACAGATTTTCAATAACATCAACTATTTGAATGTTGCAAGCAATCTAGCTTTCTTCGAACTGATAGGAAAAGCCGAAGACATCAATCAGGAAATAAAAAAATATCGGTCTGTGACCGCTGAACAAGTAAAAGACATCGCATGTCGAACTTTCATCCCTGAAAATTGCAATATCCTTTACTATCAAGCCATCCAATGAATTTAAAACCTTATAAAACATTGCTTGCCTTAGGCATACCTATTGTTATCGGACAAATAGGAGTTATTGTATTGGGCTTCGTCGATACATTAATGATCGGACATCATAGCACTAATGAATTGGCAGCAGCCAGCTTTGTCAACAATATGTTCAACTTAGCCATTATTTTCTGTACAGGATTCTCTTATGGGCTAACTCCCATTGTAGGCAGTCTTTTCGGACAGCAAAAGTGCAATGCTGTCGGACAAATATTGAAAAACAGTCTGGCAGCAAATACGTTGTTGGCTATTCTTGTTTGTTCCATCATGTATATCCTTTATTCGAATTTACACCGGTTGGGGCAACCGGAAGAACTACTTCCTTTCATACGCCCATACTTTATTGTTTTACTGATTTCACTTCCCTTTATCTTATGGTTTAATGCTTTTAAACAGTTTACAGATGGTATTACGGATACAAAGACGTCCATGTGGATTCTATTAGGGGGTAATGTTTTCAATATAATTGGCAATTACATTCTTATTTATGGCAAAGTCGGATTTCCTGAATTAGGACTTTTAGGAGCAGGAATTTCTACCCTTGCCTCACGCATTCTCATGGCTGCAGTTTATTGGGTTCTATTTTTATATTCTAAACGCTACCAAACATTCAGGCAAGGATTTACCAAAGGGAAAATAAACAAACAAGATTTCAGATTACTTAATAAACTAGGCTGGCCTATCGCCGGTCAAATGGGAATGGAAACCGCCTCATTCAGTCTCAGTGCCATCATGGTGGGTTGGTTAGGAAGTGCCGAGTTAGCAACATATCAAATCATGACAGCAGTATCACAAGTCTGCTTCATGGTGTATTATGGTATGGGAGCTGCTGTATCTGTCCGAATCAGTAATTTCTTCGGCCAAAGAGATATGGAAAATATCAGACGCATAAGCCATATCGGATTCCATATCATTTTAATAATGGGAGTTTGTACATGCATACCCATTTATTTACTAAGGCACGACATAGGTGGATGGTTTACCGATAATGCAACAGTATCGGCTATGGTAGTACAAACAATTATTCCATTCCTTCTTTATCAGTTTGGCGACGGACTTCAAATTAACTTCGCCAATGCGTTACGCGGAATTTCAGATGTCCGGTTTATGATGGTTTATGCATTTATTGCCTATTTTATCATTTCACTGCCATTAAGTTATTTTTTCGGCTTTATTTGCAATTGGGGTATCGTAGGTATCTGGATGGCATTTCCTTTCGGTCTGACCAGTGCCGGCATTATGTATTACCTCAGGTTTAAATACAAACTGAAACAACTTTCTCACTAATATGGTATCAACCTCATTAAAAATTGCATTCGGTTATTTATTGATGATTTGTTTATTATTCGGGGCTATCGACTATATTTATAAACAAATGATTCTTCTTACTGCCCCCAACGAATTAGAAGAAAATACCGAATCTCGTAAAAAAACGACTTACCAGATTATCACACAATTATATAAAGCTGAAGTCATCGGGCAAACCTTACGTACCGGACAATTACATGAATACGCCTCGTACAAACAATCGATGCAACAAGTCAGGACATTACTCGACTCACTTCAACTAATGCTTACCGATACACTTCAACAAGCACGCATCGACACAGTACATTCACTTCTCTTGAACAAAGAAAGAAACATGATTGCCGTATTAGAATCGATGAAAGAAATCCCAACCGATGAACTGTATCAGCAACAACTTGACAGCCTCATCGCCCAACAAGATTCTATTCTGACCAATTCACATGTTCATAAACGAGTTGTTACACATCATAATTCATACACCATTCATCATAAACCTAAAAAATTTTTCAAACGGCTGGCTGATGTCTTTAACCCGGGAAAACCTGATTCTTCACAAGTAAGCAGCATTATGCAAGAAGAATATACAGATACCATAGAAGAAGTTTACAATCCGATTGATACGATTGCAACCATGCTTACAAATATCCACAATAAAGTGTTTCAAACACGTCAGGAAAACCAACGGGCATTCGAATCACGCATCAATCGGTTACGAATTGCAAGCGGACGCTTAGGGCAGCGCGTAAACCAACTTTTGGAAACCATTGAGCAAGAAGAACAACAAGCCATCGCACAACGATTGCAGCAAGAAGAAACCATCCGTAAACAAGCTGCGTGGACAATGGCTTCTATTGCTATGCTTGCAGTCTTATTGGTCTTGATATTCCTTATCATCATATACCGAGACATCACACGTAGCAATCATTACAGGAAGGAATTGGAAAAATCGAAACTTTATGCGGAAAACCTACTTGCCACAAGAGAAAAATTAATGCTGACTATCACTCACGATATTAAGGCACCAACCGGATCTATTATCGGATACATCGATTTATTGTCACAAATTACACCAGACAAGCGACAACTGTTTTACCTGCACAACATGAAGGAGTCGGCACATCATTTATTGAACTTGATTACATCTTTATTGGACTATCATCGTTTGGAAGCCGGCAAGATGGATGTGCATTCTGTTTCTTTCAGCCCTCACAACTTGTTCGAAAATATTTATAACAGCTTTTTACCCATTATTGAGAAGAAAAACATACATTTCATTTTCGAAGAGCATATCCGCCAACGATTGACCTTAAAAGGCGACTCATTCCGGATTCGGCAAATTGCAGAAAATTTACTTTCGAATGCACAAAAATTCACTTCCGAAGGAAACATTACACTACGCATTAATTACCAAAACAACCTCTTCTCTTTCAGTGTCAGCGATACAGGATGCGGAATGACTCAACAAGAGCAAGAACGTATTTTCCAAGCATTTACCCGATTGAAAAACGCACAAGGACAAGAGGGCTTCGGATTAGGACTTTCGATTACCCAAAAACTGGTAGAGCTTTTGAACGGATCTATCAAAATTGAAAGTACACCCGGAAAAGGAAGTACATTTACCATAACCTTGCCTTTACGTGAAAGTAAAGAACAGCTTGCAAATGACCTTCCATCGGACAATATAACTACGGATATCCGCATACTGATGATTGACGACGACCGGATTCAGCTCAACCTGACGGAAACTATGATCCACACCTTATGCAACAAACAAAATAGCGATAAGTCGCCTACCATTTATTGTTGCCAAACTAAAGAGGAGGTCTTCAACCTGCTAAAAACAACTTCTTTCGATTTAATTCTGACCGACATACAAATGCCGGGGATGAATGGGTTTGAACTGCTCAACGCTTTGCGTTACAGTGGAATACCGGGAATAAACGAAATTCCGGTTGTTGCCATCACTGCTCGTAGTGACATGAATGAATCCGACTTCCGCGCGAAAGGTTTTGCCGGGTGTTTGTTCAAACCTTTTTGTGCTAAAG
>DXCG01000128.1 GCA_019116145.1 Candidatus Phocaeicola gallistercoris | reverse complement strand
GGTTAAGGAATATCTCTATTGGGACGTTCACATAACCTGTGGTGATGTCTATTTTCTATATATTAAATTGAGTCAAGAAATTTCACGATCGCATCTCTATCTGCTTTGGATAACTGCCGGAATTTCTCGGTCGTTTCGTAAGCATCGCTTTCTGTACTTGTACCATGCCACATAATAGCTTCAAGTGTTGTACGGGCACGGCAATCGTGTAATCGGTCGGCATATTCTGCTCCCGTGCAACGTTGGTGCAAGCCTCTTCCCCAAAGAGGGGTAGTACGACACCATCCGGTACGTATGTCGTTTTGCATATGTAATTTGTGTTGTACCATATCGGTATATGGCCATATTTTTTGATATGGATAACGTGGAAGTTCTTTAGCTCTTTCTCCCACGAAGAAGCGGGCAGGGTCGCGAATTTCATCATCACCGGTAGTCCAATTGGGTTTATGGCAGTATGTACAACCAATTTGAGCAAAGAGTTCTTTTCCTTTTTGTACATCCGGGTCATTTACATTACGGGCGGCAGGAACAGCAAGACCTCTGTGCCATACCATAAGGTCGATATAATCTTGGTCGGAAACTTCTACGTCAAGTTCTTTCGATGTTAAGTAATTGTAGATGTTTTGTTGTTCATTGTAAGTACCATCGGTATTTTGTAAATGCCAGTCTGGGTGTTTCTTTTCCGGATCGGCTTGTTCGATATATTTACGGAATCCGGCTTGCACATCGAGGTCTTCCGATGAATATTTTGCATAAGTGCCGGCTGCATCTAAATAATGAAAACGACGGTCACTGCGTGTGGCATTGGTAATATTCCAAAAGGCATTGGCTCCTGCGGCATCTTGCAACGGACCTCGGCTTAGCGCATAAGTATATCGTAAAGGATAGAGTGTACCATCTCCTCCTTGTGTTGTGTTGGAATATTGTTTAACCCATTCACCATTTTTAAAGATTGTTTCGTTTAGTCCGTTTTTCAAGTATCCGTCTTGTTCTTGTTTGACGTATTCGGCTTTTAAATCTTCATCGGTGATGGCATCTAATAAACCTGTTCCGTAAATCCCAATGGTCGACTCTAAACGAACTTCATAGTTGCCAACTTCATATCCTTTATTGGCAACATAAATGGCACTTTGGGGAATTGTTACTTCTGGATACCGAAGTTGATAAGTTTCGCCATCGGGGAATTTGTTATTGTATTGATCGGTATATTCGTGCCATGTCAGTTGTATTTGTGTTTCATCCAATGGCGCTTTAAATGGTGCTACAGCCATAGTTTGAGGCATGCCGGCAAGCCAAGATACATATGCATCGGTTGCAGGGTCGTAAACAACTAATAAGTATCCGTTCCCTATTTGGTTCGTGTTGAAAGAACCGGAAGGTTGACTTTGTCCATGTCCATATCCGGGATGGCAATGCTGGCAAGAAGTACGGATGTAAACCGGACCAAGACCATGACGCATTCCTGAAAAATTGGAAGTATATGGCTTTTCAAAAAATTGTTCTCCACGATTGAACGCTGCTGTCATTTTTGCATCGGCGTCTACTACAGGTGTGGGGTCTTCGAATGCAGTAGAAGATGGATTGAAAGTTGTTCCCAGTTCTCCTCCTGTGTAATACCATTCGGGTAATTCTTCGGGTGTATTTCCACTTTGTGATTGGTCGTTAGGAGTAACTTCATCATCACTACATGCCATGAGGCTTATAGATAAAAGGACACTCAAGTAAAAATATTTTTTCATAATGGGTAAAAATATGTTAGTTTATTAATTGTGATATCAAAAACGGTAGCAGACACAAGCATTTTTTCATAAGTAAAATGCTTGTGTCTTGCATTGTCGATACAATATATTAGTGATTTGCTTGCAGCAATGCTTTTACTTCATCGAAAATGTCATTCATAACATTGCAGGCATTGATGGCATCTTGATTGATTTTATCGTATGCAGGGTCACCACAAGTATATGCAAAGGGTTCTCCCATTAATGAAATCTTGTCGTAAGCATCTTGAATGGCAGCTTTCACACGGTTGTCTAAATCGGCATTTAGCGTGGCGATGTAACTACTTAAAGTATGTGTCGGGACTTGGATGGTACCATCTACCGAAGGAGAACCTTGATAAGCATTGCGAATGCTGATGATATTGCCCGAAAAGTCACGAATGGAATTCAAACTGTAAGGTGATTCAATATAGTTTGGATCGTATTCATAGCCACTTCCCGAAAGACCTTTTCCGGTAGGATTGCCTATTTTGATATTGCCCACTTCATTGGCAATGTTTTGTATGCCTGCATAAATAATGTCGTACATTACATCCAAGTAGTTGACATATTCGCTTCCCGCATTACCTGCGTTTTTAATTCGTTCGCTGAAGTTGATACCTTTATCCATTTCTGTATCGGTCAGGATTTGTTGTTTTTCTGCAGTTACATTTTCCGTTCCTGCCCAACAAGCCTCCAACAAAATACACTGATTGCGTAAATCGGCTGCCAATCCTACCAAGTAATTCAATTCTTCTGTTGTATAGTTTAAATTGTGAGGTATGCTTGTCGAGTTGGCTGTGGCACTCCCGTTTGCATTGGTATTGGTCAGTTCGAATAATAAATATTCGATAGCATGAAATCCTTGAAGGGCATATCCTAAGTAATTTCCTACATATACACCTTCATCGTCCATTTGTGCCATTTGTGCCGGGTTGTTTAATAAAGCATCCATGCCGGTTTTGTCTAATGGCCAAGAGTCAATGTGTGGATCGATATAATAATCGCCAGCAGGTCCGAACAACCACGCCTCGCTCTTTTCCCAATAATCTCTTGCTGTTTTCCATGCATCGCCAGCAGCTTTTACATCATTTTCGCTCAGCGTTCCGTTTGTTTTCTTTGTACGGATGTCAATGCATAAGCTATGTAGTTCCATCGCGGCATCGGACATTCCTTTATAAGTAGGGATAACAGTTTTGTCTGCATAATCGAATATTACCTCTTTGAGGGCTTGTTCTTGTGGTGTGAGTAGTCCGGGATCGTTTCCTGTTATTGGATTATCGTCATCACTACATGACATGATGTTTAAGCTCATCATGGCAACTATGGCCATATAGAGTGAAAATTTGAAATACTTTTTCATTGCAATTGTAATTTTAAGTTGTTATTTGAATAGAATGTTATTTATAAATTGAAGAATCCAGAGTATGCTACACCTAAGGATACAGCCGGTTCATTGTTGAATTGGCTTTTGAGGATGCCTAAAGAGTATTCACCTTTCAGTACAATGTCTCTCATCGGGTAATAGTTTAATCCGAAAGCAATGCGCTGACGTCCCCACTGTTCATAATCGGTTATCGTAGATTCGGTACTATGCATAGAGTCGTAATATTCATATCGTCCGAAAAGATAGAGTTTACGTCCTTTTTCTTGTTGCTTTTTGCCAATCCATCCGAAAAAATCGTAACCTACTTCTATGCCTGCAGCAATGGCACTCGAAGCTATCGGTCGTTTGGTGGAAGGGGATTCATTGGAAAGTCCGGAATTATAACGTGTAATCAATCCTGCATCGGATAAGTGTCCGTAATCGAAATTGCCTCGTGCTACCCAATTATGGTCGTTATAATGGAAATCGAAAGCTCCTATAAGGACGGTTCCTTTTACGTTTTCATAGATTTTGTTTGTGGCTTTGGTTAGTGTGTTACTAAATGTGTTTCCGGCATAGCCACTGGCAGAAAGTCGTAACCCTTTGATTGAGTAATTGTCAATACGGGCTGCACCAGCCATGGCATTGGCTATTTTGAATTCATAAGGACTTCCCGCACCGCCTTTAATCCATTCTTTATCTCCAAAACGATCAGAGTCAAGTCCCGGGAGAAGCATGACTTCATAGCGCCAACTTCCTGCTTGTCCCCATAAGCTTAATCCGGTTTCGTGCCAAGTGCATGGCATAATGGTATTTTCTCCTTCGGGACGGTAAACGCCGAAAAATTCGGTCGGCATGTGATGAGCATTAGTTCCTCCTACAGGAATAACCATGTGGCCCAGTTTGATATTAAATTGCGGACAGAATGATTTCTGTATCCAAAATTGTTCAAGGGCAACTTCACCTCCGCGTTCTATTTCGCTTTCATACTCACCACCTTCGTGTTCTTCTATCTCGATGGCACTTTCTGTTCCTCCATGTTCAAATTCAATTTCCATTCCCATTGTCCATCCTTTTCCAAAATCGTAACCTAACATTAAGACTACATGCGGAAGGTCGAAACGTCCGTGGCTCTCGTTTTGATAATCTTTAGGACTGATATAACGCAAATAATTGTCGCTATAAAAATTCCTACTATACACGGCTTCTCCATATCCTCCAATGGTTAAGCGTGATTGTTTTTTTTCTTCTCGAAATGTTTGTGTTGCATTCCCTAAAGATGTTTCATTCGTGTGTGTAATTGTCTGTTCACTTTCATTTATGGCAAATGCGTATGTAGAAAGCATCGTAATACAGAGTGAAAGTAGAATTCTTTTTGTTTTCATTTCTTTTTATCTTTTCTCTAATTTTAACGAGTACAAAGGTATTTGGCTTGATTTAGGTTGACAATACCTAAAAGTGGGTAAAAAAAGATGTTAAATACCTATATGTAGGTAGGAGATATGTATATTTGCCAATAATAAAACATTTATGTACTTATGGAAGAATATAAGCTCGATGGATTGACAATAAAAGAACATTTACTTCACTTGGCAGGACAGGGGAATAAATCTTTTGCGGAAAGTTTGAATCCGGGTGTAGAACATGTATTGGGAATCCGTGTACCAGATTTACGGAAATTAGCATTGCGTATAGCCAAAGATGATTGGGAAGTATATTTAGATTCGGCAGATACTTATTATATGGAAGAACGTATGCTTCAAGGAATGGTTATAGGATGCATTCGTCCGGATGATGATATTGAAGTTTATCTGCATCGGGTAACGTGTTTTGTATCGATTATTAATAGTTGGTCGGTTTGCGATACATTTAAATTTGGTGGTGGGAAAAAGTTTGTAGAAGCTAACAAGAGGCAACTTTGGGAATATTTGAAAACATGGATGTGCGCAGATAAAGAATATGAAATCCGTTTTGGGGTTGTGATGGCAATGCGGTATTTTGGGGAAGAAGCATATTTACCGGAATTTTTGCAGTTATGCGATAAGATTCATCATGAAGGTTATTATGTGAAAATGGCAGTGGCGTGGGCATTGTCTGTGTATTTTATAAAATATCAGGATAAAGTTATGTCTTATTTGGATAACAATAACTTAGATAATTTTACATATAATAAAACATTGCAGAAAATAATAGAATCTTATCGTGTAGATAATGATACGAAAAAGATACTACGGGATATGAAGCGGAAATAGATATTATGCCTTATTCATGATGATAAGGGCTGTTGTTTAAAATACTAAAAGCTCTATAAAGTTGTTCAACAAATATAAGTCGTATCATTTGGTGTGAAAAAGTCATTTTGGAAAGTGATATTTTTTCATGTGCCGTTTGATAGATGGCAGGTGCAAATCCGTAGGGACCACCGATAATAAAAACCAGACGTTTATTGACTGTTTGCATCTTGTTTGCCATCCATTTGGCAAATTCTACCGATCGGAATTCGAATCCATGTTCATCTAAAAGTACTATATGGTCGGTCGGTTGTAATGCCTTTAGTATTAATTCTCCTTCTTTTTCTTTTTGCTGTTCTTCTCGTAAATTCTTCGTGTTTTTAAGTTCCGGAATAACTTCAATATTGAATGCGATATAATGTTTCAATCGCTCCATGTAATTGTTTATGGCTGCGATATAATACTTTTCGACTGTTTTCCCTACTACAATTAACGTAATTTTCATATTGAATTGTCTTCATGTTTTAAAAAAATCTTTGCAAAAATATGAATAATCTCTACCTTTGCCCACATAAAAAACTAAAAACTTAAAATAATGGACGAGAAAATTGTACGAGATTTAATAGATAGATTGATAGATTTATCTTTTGCAGAAGATATTGGTGATGGCGATCATACCACATTATCTTGTATTCCTTCCGATGCTATGGGAAAATCGAAGTTGTTAATAAAAGAAGAAGGTGTTTTGGCTGGTATTGAAATAGCTAAAGAAGTATTTCACCGTTTCGACCCGACATTGCAAGTAGAGGTATTCATTCATGATGGCACTTATGTAAAGCCGGGTGATGTTCCGATGATTGTATCGGGAAAGATTCAGTCGTTATTGCAGACAGAGCGTCTTATGTTGAATATTATGCAGCGTATGAGCGGAATAGCAACAATGACACATAAATATGTAGAGCGCTTGAGCGGAACAAAAACACGTGTGCTTGATACACGAAAAACAACACCGGGAATGCGTGTCCTTGAGAAGATGGCAGTGAAGATAGGTGGAGGTGTAAACCATCGTATTGGTTTGTTTGATATGATTTTGCTGAAAGACAATCATGTAGATTTTGCCGGAGGAATAGATAAAGCGATATTGCGTGCAAAAGAGTATTGTAAAGAGAAAGGTAAAGACTTGAAGATAGAGATAGAAGTGCGTAACTTCGACGAGTTGCAACAGGTGCTCAATTTAGGAGGAATCGACCGGATTATGTTGGACAATTTTACCACAAACGATACACGAAAGGCTGTTGAAATGGTAGGTGGACGCTATGAAATAGAGTCTTCTGGTGGGATTACATTCGATACTTTGCGTGATTATGCTGAATGTGGAGTCGATTATATATCGGTTGGTGCTTTAACACATTCTGTAAAAGGATTGGATATGAGTTTTAAAGCTTGTTAGTTTTTTAATATGGTTTAGATATGAAAAATGTTAATCGGATGAAATGGTTTTTTGTGTTTTGTTTGTTTTTTGCAACAAACACTATGGTACATGCTCAAGACTGGAAGTCGATTTTATCGGGAGTGGTAGGTGCTGTTACCGATAATAAAGTTAATCTTTCCGGATTTACGCTGGAAGGTACATGGAATTATGCAGGTCCTGATTGTAAATTTACAAGCGATAACTTGTTAGCGCAAGCAGGAGGTGAAATTGCTTCGAAAAAAATAGAAGAAAAAATGGTTGATATCTTGACAAAATTGGGTTTTGTTGATGGATGTTCATATACGTTTAAGTCTGATAGTACCTATACATCGGTTGTAAAAGGGCATACAACGGAAGGTACTTATACTTATAATAAGGATACGAAAGAATTGCAAATGAAAACTCGCTTGGGGCTTACTTTTACTGCAATCGTTTCGCCTTCTGCTCTTGATGCCAATAAAATGAGTTTATTGTTTAAGGCAGATAAGTTGATGTCGCTTATACAAACTATAGGAGGGGTTATGGAAAATTCATCGAATTCGGCTGTTTCTACGGCAAATGCATTATTGAAAGAATACGATGGTTTACAGATAGGATTTGAATTACATAAAGCATCGTAAGAAAAATTTCTTGATGAGTAATAGAAAAAGCCAGCATGTTTAATAAAAACATGCTGGCTTTTTTATTCATTTTATGTGAGGTTTTTTTAAGGTTGTTTTTCTTTGAGAAGTTGTATGCATCCCGTCAAAGAGTCTTTCCAGTAAGGTATTTTTATATCGAATGTGTCTTTTATTTTAGATTTGTCCAAAACAGAGAAATGAGGACGTTTCACTTTGCTTGGGAATTCATTGCTATGACAAGGTTGTATATCGCATGTATTGCCTGCAAGGGTACAAATCTCTTTAGCAAAATCGTACCATGAACAAACGCCTTCATTGCTGAAATGGTAAATGCCTTGACGGTCTGACTGATTGGTTTCAATAATATGGAAAATAACATTAGCTAAATCGCCTGCGTATGTAGGTGTTCCCACTTGGTCGAATACTACATTGAGGTGATCTTTTGTAGAAGTCAATTGTAACATGGTTTTCACAAAATTCTTTCCAAATGAAGAATATAACCATGCAGTTCTTATGATAATGAATTTGCATCCGCTTTCTTCTATGGCTTTTTCTCCGGCAAGTTTGGTCTTTCCATATACCCCCAAAGGGTCTGTATGCCAGTCTTCACGACAAGGAGTGCATTTGTCTCCTTTGAAAACATAGTCGGTCGAGATATGGATTAATGTGGCTTGGACTTCTTTTGCCGCAATAGCCAGATTTTTCACAGCTTTGTTATTGATCAGATTGGCTGTATCAAAATCGTCTTCAGCTTTGTCTACATTGGTATAGGCAGCACAGTTTACAATGATGTTTATGCTTTCATCTCGTAGCATTTTGCGTATTGCTTCCAAGTTTGTAATGTCCAGTTCAGCTACATCTGTAAAGATGTAATGGTTTGTTTGGCTTTGCGAAGCGACAATACGCATTTCGTTTCCTAACTGTCCATTGGCTCCTGTTATAAGAATATTCATTTCAAAATTCAATAAGGCGTTAATAATCCAAGTTATTTTTCCCGGTACGTTTTACTTCTTCAGCTACTTGCAGTAAATATTTCCCATATTGGTTTTTCAACATAGGTTGTGCCAATTCATACAACTTTTCGGTTGTAATCCATCCTTGTCGATAGGCAATACCTTCCAGACATGCAATTTTTAAACCTTGTCTTTTTTCGATAACTTCAATAAATGTACTTGCTTCGCTGAGGGAATCGTGTGTCCCAGTATCCAACCATGCAAATCCTCTTCCTAAAGTTTGCACCTTTAATTCTTTATCGTTTAAGAAACATTGGTTGACAGAGGTAATTTCTAATTCGCCGCGTGCCGAAGGTTTGATCTGTTTGGCTATGTTTATTACTTTATTCGGATAAAAATAGAGTCCTACTACTGCATAATTGGATCTCGGATGTTGAGGCTTTTCTTCGATGCTTAAACAGTTCCCGTTTGTATCAAATTCGGCAACTCCGTAACGTTCGGGGTCACTGACCCAATAACCGAAGATCGTAGCTTCATTGTCAACTTCTGCAGCCTTGACCGCTTCTTTTAAGATGTGTGAAAATCCTGAGCCATGAAAGATGTTATCGCCTAATATTAAGCATACCGAGTCGTTGCCTATAAATTGCTCTCCGATGAGAAATGCTTGTGCAAGTCCATCGGGTGAAGGCTGTTCTGCATATTCAAAATGCACGCCGAAATCGCTTCCGTCTCCCAATAAGCGTTTGAATCCCGGTAAATCGTAAGGTGTAGAAATGATAAGAATCTCTCTGATTCCTGCGAGCATAAGAACAGAAATCGGATAATAAATCATGGGTTTGTCGAAAATAGGCAGTAATTGTTTACTTACTCCTTTGGTAATAGGATAGAGGCGTGTCCCGCTTCCTCCCGCTAAAACGATACCTTTCATGTTTATGGGGTTTATAAATTTTTTTCATAGCAAAAATAGTCATTTTGCATTAAGAGAAAAACTTTTTGGTAATGTATCTTATTTTCTTTTTTGTTTTGACAAATGTCCAAACATGCTTTGATGTTTTTATGGATTTGTCATGATGTTTTTTTAAAATATGCCGACGAATTTGTGAAAACGCTGAGAGGTTTAAAAATGCTCTAAGGAAATAAAGTTAGGGAATTGGCTTAAATTTCCAATGCTTTGGCACAACTGTTTGGGAGAAATAAACATAGCGGAGTAATAGAAAACAAGTCTACTTAAAAAGATAATGGCTGAGGTAGGTTTGCTGTTTGAATTATATCACTATCAGGAATTCAAAAAAACAGCAGCTCATTTATTTGCTCATAATAATGGCTGTTTCATAATATTTATCCGATGACCTAGGACGAGCAACTGCATCCTTTTTGTTAAGTTCTATATTTATAACCTCATCGATTTTCAAACCTGTAGATTTAGCAATTTCAATAAAAATTTTATCACAGTCGACCCTATATAAGATTTCTTTTGTTGTATTACTATAAAATACTGATTCTTTCCCTATTATGTATATAATCTTACCTTTGTTCTTAATTGTACGTTTATCCTCCAGAAGAGATTTTCGAATGGAGTTATAGTAAGCAACAATTGGTGTTGCCTTAATTTTCCTTAACTCATCATTTAATAGCCATTGGTATAGATGAGATACAGACTGGGGTAACTTATCCAAACTAAGGTCTTCATCATTTGTCATTGAACCAACGCTATTAGACAGGATGCTATCTTTATCTTTGAGAAGGTCTAATGCCGTTAATGACGTTATTTTACCTATTAAATAATTTTCACGGCCAGAAGATGCAGGAAGATAAGGTGGAGAAGTAACAATTATATCGCAAGAATTGTCTTCACAAGTACGATTGGTTGCATTACCATTATAAACTGCTGTTGAGGAGCTAGTTATATTGTATATATCTTTTAGTAATTCGATAGTTTTAAGAGCATTTATGGAAGTCTTTATATTGCTATTGATAAGTGCTTTTAATGATTTAGAGCCAATTTCAAGAGCAAAGCGTCCACTTCCCGTACCCATCATGCGTATGTTAAACTTGCGTGTTAGAGCATCGCTAAGAGCAATCTGATGTAATTGTTTATAGAATCCTGTTTCTTGTTCTATCAAATCAAGTTCTTTTGAAATTTCTTTTTCATATTGCTCTCGTTCCTCAAATTTATTCCATCTTTCAAACTTTTTAGCAATCTCTGTGGGGAATGAAAAAACACATTTAGATGGTGTTGGGATTAAATCTTCTGATGGGATGCATAGATCATTAATTTTAATATCAATAGCCCGGGATTTTACTTCTGAGATAAAACATGAAAGAGGATCGATGTCGTATCCAAAAGATTTGTATCCTAAAAGGCTACTTTCGATAAGTGTTGTACCAGAGCCAACATATGGGTCACATATAGTAAGTTCATTAGTGTCCAAGTTCAAGTTGGAAACAATCAGTGAGCGCACAAATCTAGGAAAGAATTTTGCTTTATACTTATGAAAAGAATGAATGTGTGGAGAAGATGTGTTTACTCGTGAAATGCTTTTAATGGCATTTTTTGACGGAGTACCGATATTGGCTAAGGCCTTTACTATTTCTGTTGAACTTGTTTTTCCTAAGTTTGGGAAAAAAGACAGGAATTCAGACATTGCCATCATGGGGATGATACAAGTTGAATTTTCTACATCTGCACTATAATCGGATGGTGGGAATAATCCTGCTTCGCACCATATTTCTTGTATAAATGACAAAAGCTTAACAAGTTGCTTAATAGAAACTTTGGGCTCATCAACCACATAGCCTATAATATTGCCCTTTCTAATGTTTGATATTTTGCATGCATTATTGACAAATTTGGGAATAACTCCCCAATTTATGCTTGACACTTCTATAACTTTTCCAAAGAGATGTTCAACCTCTCTTTTTGCCAGTTGTATATCTCCTTCTAACGATATATTATTTCTGAGTTTTAAGTATAATGTCACTTTTTCAACATGTTTAAGTTATCCATTATCCATTTGTCTCTTATGTAGTTGTCAGTGAAAGTTATAATACCATCAAACAAATTGTACATAGGTAAATTTGGATCAAGGTCTTTGGCAAACTCAATGTTTTTATTATTTGTTATAGTCCATATTAGGTCTTTTATCGGTTTGAGGTAAGCATTGAAATGTCTTGCTGGATGTATGTTTGAAAGTATTCCTACTTTACATTTCCATTCTGTTTCCTCTAATTTTCCTTCTGCACCTAACTTTAAAACTTGATATATTCCCTTTTTTATATCATCAGTTCTATCCATCCCAACACTAGTTTTTTCATCGCTTATACAAGTGACTCCACCTGTCCAGTCTTTTGGTAACTTAGATGGTTTCCCACATGCATTTGTTAACCAGAAGATATTTTCTGTATCGTCCTTTTTGCAATATGCATCAAACGAAACAGTCCAATAGTCCATATAATCTTTTATGAAATTTTTATCTTGAATTAGTTTAATGAGTCCATCATATGCAAAATCTTCATCTGTTGCAGAACTTTTTATTCCAATAGAGTAATTTTTTGTTTTCCAAACACCATTAATCTTTACAGGAACTTCAACAAACAATTCCTTTCCTATTATGAATGGATTACTCATTGTAGAGTGTTTAATTTCGATAATATTGTAATCGTTATCATAAGTCGTTTGTATCTCACAAGGGGAGCATAATGCTAATGTTAAGAGAGGAGATGATTTAATTTCTCCAAGGAAGATGTTTTTTTCTTGTTTGTTGTAGAAAATTGCATCTGCGGGTTCTGTTGCTTTTAAAACTTTAAGATCCTTATCGTATAAAGCAAAAAGTTTCTGATAGAATAGCAAAAGTATTCGAGTTGTAGCCTGTCCAATTTTAGCAGATGTTGGTTTACTTGATTTATGAAATACATAATCTCCTTGTAAAGCATGTTCTGGACAACAATTAACGAAAGGTAATATTAACTTTGGGGAATTAAGATTACAGTATAGCCATCCTGTATTTGTGATATTGGTATAGTAAACGCAAGATATTGCCAAGTCATAAAATGCAGCAAGTTTTGTTCCTAGTGAACAATTTAAGTTTTCAGACCTTGCAATATCTAATAAAAGTGATACGAGCTCATCCTCTTTGCGACTATATGCTTCAATCGGGGTGCTCTTTTTTATGATAGTTTCAATCCAATTCATTGATGGGATTATTTAAAGGCTTTAATGTAATGAGTAAATTGTTATTTTATATAATAAACATAATTACTTTTGCGCGGTAATGCTTCCGGAACTTTTTCTTCTAAAGGATAGCCAATAATGCAATGTCCGATACCTTCATAATTGCCTTTAATGCCCCATTCTTGTAATAAGGCTTTTCCTTCTTTCGATTCAAATACTTCTTTTGCTCGGTGAATCCAGCAACTACCCAATCCCACAGCATGGGCTGCATTCAGTAAATTGCCCATGACTAATGATCCATCATAAAGATAAGTGGGACGGTCTTTATCGGCTAAAACGAGTAATACAATCGGTGCTCCGTAAAACGGGTCGGATGTTGTTCCTAAAACTTTTGCATTTAGTTTGGACAGTTTATCGCGTATGCCCTTGTTGGTGATGGCTATAATGATAGGCGATTGTAATCCTCTTCCAGTAGGGGCATAGGTTCCTGCCTTTATAATTTGGTCGATCAATGTTTGTGAAGGGATTTTGTCCGCCTTATAACCACGTATACTGCGACGTGTTTCCAAGCATGATAATACGGTATTCATATTTTTATGTTTTTTTGATTTCAGACAAATTTATTCCATTCCTATCGAATGTGCAAACATATATTTCAGTTTTAGTGATAATAATATACTTTGTGTTTATAATTTTCGGGAGAATTTGTTAATTTTATGCGCTATTCATAATAAAAAAGTATGTATATGATTCAAAAATTGGTTTGTTGTTGCATAGGCATATTTATGCTGATGCCAAAAGGATGGGCTTTCAGAATAGATACATTACAGGTTGAAAGCCCTAAAATGCAAAAGAAAGTAGAAGTTATTGTAATTGTGCCAGACAAGGCATTGCAGGGAGAAGCATGTCCTACATTATATTTGTTGCACGGACATGGGAATGATGCTTATGGTTGGTTGAAAGCAAAGCCGGAACTTCCGCAGATGGTTGACCAAGATGGTATTGTTGTTGTATGTCCAGACGGAGAGAAAAGTTGGTATTGGGATAGTCCTGTTAACCCGAAATGCCAATATGAAACTTTTGTATCTTCAGAGCTTGTGAAATATATAGATGCCAATTATACGACTATACAAGACCGAAAGGGAAGGGCGATAGCCGGGCTAAGTATGGGAGGTCATGGTGCTATGTGGATTTCCATTCGTCATAAAGATATATTTGGTGCAGCAGGGAGCACAAGCGGCGGTTTAGATATTCGTCCTTTTCCGGACAGTTGGAATATAAAGGAAATAATAGGCGAAGAGTCTCAACATCCGGAAGCATGGGAAGAGCATACGGTAATTAATCAAATAGATAAAATAAATAATGGGGATTTATCTTTGATTATAGATTGTGGAATTGATGATTTCTTTTTAGATGTCAATCGGAAATTTCATGAAGCATTATTGAAACGTGGTATTTATCACGATTTTATTATACGTCCGGGCATTCATTTTGAAACTTATTGGAATAATTCTATCGATTATCAATGGTTGTTTTTTAAAAAGTATTTTGATGGTTTTAGAGACAGTCAGG
>DXCG01000127.1 GCA_019116145.1 Candidatus Phocaeicola gallistercoris | reverse complement strand
GTTTGCTAATGCACAATCAACACATGTGGGGTGTTCCCCATTAAATGATGTTCCGGAATGGGTAAAGCAATCTGTTTCACCCGAAGAATATGAAGCATGGGAAACCCTCTCTAGTATGTTTTACATAGATTACTCATTTTTAAAATATCCTCTATCGGAAAAACGCAAAGAAGAAATACGCTCTTTTATTTACGATATGGCTGAAAAAATTAAAAATGGGTCTTATAACCAAAAAGGAGCTGAATTAACTTTTGCAAACGAGGAAGTAATACCAGTAGAAGATTGGCCAACAGAAATCATTTTAAAAAAAAGTGGTACTATTTACTCCAGTATAAATGGCTACGACTTGCATGTATTACTTACCTTATGGTATAAACGCAATGAGCAAACTGGTAATCTGCACATACTGCAGCACACTGTAACCATAAATGCAGCAGAACAGTTGAAAATAGACAAAAATGATTTGCCTAAAGTTACTTTTTTTAATGATGACAATGCAGAAATATTGAAAGGATGTTGCAGTGGAACACTTGTATTTACTGATACAGAAAAAAGAGTTCATGAAGAAAGCTTTTCATCTTATTTTTCAATAAAATAGCACTTATCCAAAAAGTTACGAGATCCACTTTCATCTCGGAGTGAACCTCGTTTTTTTAATTCACACCTATCGCAACAACCGTCGTATCGCCTTTTTGCATTTCCGCAACACATTATCGTCTACATTCCGATGGTGCGTCCCACCAAATTCGATAGTCGCGCAGACTTTAAATCCGCTCCATTTCAAGATTTTACGTAAAGCACGTATTGCCCCCCGACTTTGTCCAAACCAAATATTAAACGGATAGGGTGTTGTACTCGTGCTTAGTAATATCGCTTTCTTTCCTTTATGCAAGGGCTGGGGAATACCATACTTGTTTTCTTTCATCAGCCCATACACAATCCGGTCGAACACCACTTTCAGTTCTCCGGGCATATTTCCCCAATAACAAGGGACACCTATTACCAGAATATCACACAAACGAATATATTCTAATATACGCTGTGCATCGTCGATAGGATAAACACATGTACGCTTTTCCCTACAGGTCATACAACCGCAACAGGGTCTTACTTGTAAGCCGCATGCATTAAGCAGGGTTACTTCTGCTTGAAGTGAACGAGCCTCATCTGCAATGGCTTCTGTCATATTCGCAATATTTCCATATTCGCGAGGACTGGCATTCAAAATCAATACCCGAAGCATAGGCTATTCCTCACTTTGAGCTGCTTGTAAAACACGTAAAGCTTTGCTTAACTGGTCAGGGCACGATGTCGCTTTGCTCCCGCAACGAATACCGTCCAAACGGGCTATCACATCGTCTACCCTCATACCTTTTACCAATGCAGCAATCCCTTGCAGATTACCGTTACATCCACCTGTATAACGTACCTCTTTCAACACATCGTTTTCTATGTCAAAATCAATGGCCGTACTGCAGGTACCCTGTGTTTTATAATGATATTTCATATTTTTACGATAATTAATCCAAGTGCGAATTTATAACAAAGAAAGATAAAGCGTTTCTTCTATTTATGAAATTTACAAAAAATAGAGAATCTCCCTCCCGAATGTTTAAAATCCACACCCGAAAGGGAGATCCCCTAAAGCAACATCTATAACATTTGTTGCTATTGACCTATTACTCTATTTTCTGATAAATTGTTGCATTTTCGTTCGTACTATCCAAAGAAGGATCCATGACATACCACTCACCCTCTCCATCGATATTACGTCCGAACGACCTGTTTACATCATTCCCGTTTTCATCTTTCTCACCGCTATAAGAACCTTCTCCACCCCACTGCGTATTTTCAACTTTTTTCGGATTGATAAACACATCGATTTCTTCATTGGATGGAGACAACAACTGCATTTTCAAAGACTTACCGGCAGAGAGACCCGATGAGAAAATTAAGTTGTTATCCACATCTGCATCAGCTTTTTCAGACCATAAGGTTAAATATCCTTTAGCAGGAATCGTCACTCCTTTGGCTGCAATATAAACAACTTCTTCTTCATCTTTACGAAGTTGCACACCACCCAAATCAATAGCCTCATCGGAAGTGTTATACAATTCAATATACTTATCATTACCATTCAGCTCGTTGAGCTTCAACACTGTATAATCAATATCCGACGGTATGTCTGATCCGCCTTTATTTGCCATCCCTTTTGTCGCTTCAGAAACAGACATCCATTCCCCTGTTCCATCAGGAATACGGGAATAGCTTCCACCCGGAATGTGATTGCCGTCATCGCCTAAAAGTACAGCTTTATCAAATTTGTCAATTTCTGCACCGGAAGGAGCCTGCAATGTAATTGCTACATTCTTCTTATTCGAAATACCGGCATTGAAATCTGTATCTTTCACTTTCACCAAATAGGATTTTCCTGCAATAGTAGCATCATCTTCAAACGTACAAAGCGTCTCAACTACGCCATCTTCATCTGTCTTAATCAATTTGATACCTTTCAAATCTATTGCAACATCGGAAGCATTGTACAATTCAATCCAATCTTCTCCACCATCCACAGAGCCGTCATCTCCACATATTTCATTCAAAGCTAAACCAGTATAATCACCATCTTCCGGTACATCAGGAACTTCATCTGTATTGGCTGTTCCCTTCGTTGCTTGAGCAACAATCGTCCAATCACCTACTCCATCAGGAATACGAGAATAGCTTCCACCTTGCTCATGCCCTCCATCATTACCAAACAAAGAGGCTTTATCAAAACGATCGATTTCATCGCCCGTAGGAGCCTGCAATACAATTACTAAATTCTTGGTATTGGATATTCCTTGAGTAAAATCCAGTCCTTTTATCTTCAACATGTACGATTTCCCGGAAATTCCTGCACCTCCACTGAATGTATAAAGCACTTCTGAAATACCATCTTCATCGATTTTCACTAATTCAACCCCTTCCAAATCAATCATCCCATCGGTTGTATTATAAAGTTCTATCCAATCTTCATTCCCAACCGAACCGTCATCTCCACAAATCTCATTTAAAACCAATCCCTTGTATACATCCATCGGATCGGGTTCAACGATCTTATTGGCTATACCTTTTGTAGACTCGATTACAATAGTCCATTCTCCCTTCCCATCTGGAATACGAGAATAACTACCTCCGGTTTCATGATTTCCGTCATTGCCAAAGACTTCTGCCTTGTCGAACTCATCAATTAATTTTCCATCAGGAGTTTCTAATGTAATTACTACATTTTTAGAGTTCGATATGCCTTGTGTAAAATCTACATCCTTCGTTTTAACAACATAAGACTCACTATGTATTTCCGAGCCATCGGCAAATGTACAAAGTTCTTCCGAAACACCGTCTTCGTCTGTTTTTACCAATTTTACACCACTTAAATCAATTGTAGAATTAGATAAATTATAAAGTTCTATCCAATCTTCATTTTTCCCAGAGCCATCATCACCACATATTTCATTCAACACCAAACCAGAATAATCTTTTTCTATTGGGATAATTTGTTCCACAATAGTTTCGTCGTCTTTACAAGATGTAAAAGCAAACAAACTTAATACACCTATCCATAAAATGTTTTTCATAATCTTACTATTTATTTATTAACACTAATTCCATTTGATAACAAAAAAAATAATATGAATTTACATACATATTACACATCTGCGACAAAGTAATGACATTTCTGTTACATATACAAAAAAGAGAGTATGTAAATTGTACACACTCTCCCTTTCCTTTAGCTTTAAAATAATATCCTTATTCTTCTGGCTTCATGTTTGTATATACTGTTTGAACATCGTCAAATTCCTCCAAACGTTCTACCATCTTATTGATGGTTTCACGTTGCTCTGGCGTTACGTCTTTCAAATCGTTGGGTATATAAGTAAATTCACCACCGACATCTTCAAAACCACACTCTTCCAAATGTTTCTGAATAGCAGCATAGCTTTTAGGGTCTCCGTAAATAGTAATGGTTCCTTCTTCCGTATCTTCATCATATTCATCATCAACATTATAATCTATCAAATCCAGAATCAATTCTTCCATGTCTGTTCCTTCTTTCTTTTTAAATGTAAACACACATTTATGGTCGAAAAGGAAAGCCAAAGAGCCTGTTGTTCCTAAGTTCCCTCCAAATTTATTAAAAACCGAACGAACATCAGCAACAGTGCGAGTTGTATTATCAGTTAAAGTATCTACAAAGACAGCAACTCCATGAGGACCATAACCTTCGTAAGTCATACCTTTATATTCACTTTGATCTTTACCCATTGCATTCTTGATTGCACGGTCAATATTATCTTTCGGCATATTCTCACGCTTACATGTCGCAATAACCGAACGCAAAGTTGGATTATTTTCAGGTTCCGGACCGCCAGCTTTTACTGCAATAGCAATTTGTTTACCTAAACGTGTAAATGTTTTGGCCATGTGACCCCATCTCTTTAATTTCGCAGCCTTTCTATATTCAAACGCTCTTCCCATTGGATTAATGTTTTTATATTGTTTACCTATATTTGTTATCTTAATTTCGCATTCAATTTAGTCTCAAGATTTTGCACTAACTTATGCATAAACTTATCTATTTGTTTATCGTTCAACGTTGCATTCTCATCTTGAAGCATAAAACTAACCGCATAACTTTTCTTTCCGGCTTCCAAATTCTTACCTTCATACACATCAAAAAGTTCTACCGACTTCAAAAGTTTCTTATCTGTTTCGTATGCTATTTTCTCAATTTCTGCAAACTGAACATTTTTATCAAGCAATAAAGCCAAATCACGTTTTACTGCCGGATATTTAGAGATTTCCTTATAAGCAACCACATTATTATGAATTACTTTCATTAAAGCTTTCCAGTTCAAATCTGCATAATATACATCATTATCAATATCAAATTTCTTCAATATCTTCTTATGTACTACACCCAATGTTGCTAACAACTTGCCACTGCGCGTATATACCGAAATAGCTGCGGCATAAATATCATTTGTCAATGAACCAAATGTCAATGCGCCCAAACAGACTCCCAACCGTTGGAATATATTCAGCACATAAGCTTTCAATTCGTATACAGATGAATCTTCATCAGGATGAGCCCAAGAATTATCAACTCGTTTCCCTGTTATCCATATTCCCATGTGTAACTCTTCTGAATATGGAGCAAGAGCCTTTTCTGTATTTTGTTTTTCACTTTGATAATGATAACAATTTCCAAATTCGAAAAATTTCAAATCTGAACTTTTACGATTCACATTATACTGAAGACTTTCCAATCCTCCAAATAATAATGTAGACCTTAATACATTCAAATCATTACTCAACGGATTCATGACACGAACCAAATTGTCTGATTTAAATGATTCTAAACCGTCATAATATGCAGAAGCCGTCAATGAATTATTCAATATTTCATTAAATCCACAACCAACCAACTGTTCTGATACCAAATTCTGCAATTTTACGGATTTATCTTCCTCACCCTCTACACTTAAACTTGACTTCATCGATAGAGGCATTTCCTCATTATTATATCCATAAATACGCAAAATATCTTCTACAACATCGCACGGTCGTTGTACATCAACACGATAGGAAGGAACCATCAATGAAAGACCTTTATCTGTTTCACGAACAATTTTCATTTCCAAACTAGAAACAATACTTTTTACAACATTTGAAGAAATATTTTTTCCTATCAATGAATTAACATATTCATAAGTAAGTTCTACAGGAAAATCAGTAATCGGATTAGGATAATTATCTTTGATCTCACTTGCAATCTCTCCACCTGCAAGTTCTTTAACAAGCAAAGCAGCCTCTTTCAATGCATAAATTACACCATTCGGGTCGATACCCCGTTCAAATCGGAAAGAAGAATCGGTACTCAAGCCATGACGACGTGCTGTCTTGCGCACCCATGTAGGATGAAAATAAGCACTTTCCAAGAACACATTCTTCGTTTCTTCAGTCGTACCCGAATCAAGCCCGCCAAACACACCCGCAATACACATTGGTTCTTCCGCATTACAAATCATTAAATCATGATCAGACAACTTTCGTTCTATTCCATCCAATGTTACGAAAGGAGTGCCTTCTTTCACCGTTTTCACCACAATTTTACCACCTTTAATTTTATCGGCATCAAAACAATGCATTGGTTGCCCATACGCATGAAGTATATAATTTGTAATATCCACAATATTATTAATAGGTCGTAAACCTATGGCATGCAACTTCGTTTGCAACCATTCCGGGCTTTCTTTTACTGTCACATTTCTTATTACAACGCCGGCATACCGTGGACACGCTTCTGTATTTTCCACTTCAATATCGATATTAAGCTCATGGTTATCTACCGCAAACGCATCTGTCATAGGACGTTTTAGTTCTGTATGATAACCGTTTTGAACTAACCAAGCATACAAATCACGAGCCACACCGTAGTGTGAACAAGCATCCGCACGGTTCGGAGTAATATCTACTTCCAATACATAATCACTCTTAACATTATAATAATCTTTTGCAAGAGTTCCACATTGTACATCATCAGGCAAAACAATGATTCCTTCATGACTTGTCCCTACTCCAATTTCATCCTCGGCACAAATCATGCCATTCGATTCAATACCACGAAGTTTCGATTTTTTAATGGTTATACACTCATCACCATCATACAATTTTGTCCCAATCGTTGCGACTACAACCTTTTGCCCCGCAGCAACATTAGCTGCCCCGCATACAATCTGTACAGGATCACCTTGTCCCAAATCAACAGTTGTTATATGCATATGATCGGAATTCGGATGTGGTTCACACGTCAAGACTTTACCGATAACCAAGCCTTCCAATCCACCTTTTATCGATTGGACTTCTTCCACATCACCTGTTTCCAGCCCGATGGAAGTCAATGCGGACGCCACTTCATTAGGCGTCAAATCAAAATTGACATATTCTTTTAGCCAATTATAAGAAATATTCATACATGTATTTTTTATGCTTTTCCTTCATTTAATGTGCAAAGTTAACATAATTCTCTGGAATATCCTCAAAAAAAGTACAGAATGCGAATAGAGTTATCCAACTTCCTCATACGGATATTGGTAATTTAAATATCCCTTAAACATCGTTTTCCGACATGATCACCTGACAGGAATTAATGTTCTGATTATTTTCACGACTTTTTTATCTTTGCACGAACCACTTCTATGACTGCCGGCATCACAGAAATAACAATAATCGCAAGCAAAAGTAATTTCAGATTCTTTTGAACAAAAGGCAAATCACCAAAGAAATACCCTGCAAAGCCAAAAATCCCTACCCACAAAACAGCTCCAACTACATTATATAACATAAAATAATAATAATGCATTTTTCCCATTCCTGCAACAAAAGGAGCAAACGTGCGCACTATTGGAATAAAACGCGCCAAAATAATTGTTTTACCTCCATATTTTTTAAAGTAATTATGGGTTTTATCCAAATAACTTTGCTTAAATATCTTTGAGTTCGGATTGCTAAACAATTTTTTCCCAAAGAAATGACCTATTGCATAATTGCATGAATCACCCAATACAGCTGCCGCAAATATCACCGATAAAAGGAATCCTATTTCCAAGGGGACATCTGGCTGAGAAGCAATAGCTCCTCCTACAAATATCAATGAATCGCCCGGAAGAAACGGAGTCACAACAAGTCCGGTTTCACAAAATACAATAACAAATAAAATTGCATAAGTCCACAAATGATAATCTTGAACTAACTGTATAAGATGTTGGTCTATATGCAAAATAAAATCAACAACAAATTGAATGAACTCCATAAAACAGTCTATAAATATCAACTCTTAAAACACATATAATTTAAATATCGGTCAGAACGGAACGTCCGGAACGGGTATGCCAAACGGATTCTCCGGCTGAGGTGGAATATCAACAGACGAAGGTTGTACATACTCTTCCTCTCTGCTTCCATTCATTTTCGAACGAAGTACGGGTGAAGGATGTTCTTCGCTCGGCATCGGCACTATTAAATCATCATCCGGATTCTGAAAACGGGCAAATTCTGCACGGAAACGCAACAAAACATCACCTACAGCACCGTTACGGTGCTTGGCTATAATGATTTCCGCCATTCCATGTAAGTCATTCCCTTTCTCGTCTTGATAAATCTTATAATATTCCGGACGGTGGATAAAACACACCATATCGGCATCCTGCTCGATGGCACCCGACTCACGCAAGTCACTCAGTTGGGGACGCTTTCCGTCGATTCCTTCACGGTTCTCCACACCACGGTTCAACTGGCTCAAAGCGATGATAGGAATATTCAGTTCCTTCGCCAATCCCTTCAACGAACGAGAAATGGTACTTACCTCTTCCTGACGGCTTCCATACGACATACCACTGGCATTCATTAACTGAAGATAGTCGATAATAATCACTTTCACATCGTGTTCACGCACTAAACGGCGTGCCTTCGTGCGGAGTTCGAACACCGAAAGCGAAGGCGTATCATCCACATAAAGCGGCGCATCATAAAGTTCTTTGATTTTATAATCCAATTGTCCCCACTCGTATGGAGCCAACTGACCACTTTTGATTTTCTCGCCCGGAATCTCACAAACATTTACGATCAAACGATTCACCAATTGTACATTGCTCATTTCAAGCGAAAAGAGAGCCACGGGCACCTTATTGTTTACCGCCATGTTCTTCGCCATGGAAAGGACAAATGCAGTTTTACCCATTGCCGGACGAGCGGCGATGATAATCAAATCAGAGTTTTGCCAACCGGAAGTAATTTTATCAAGTTGATGAAATCCGCTTGATAATCCACTCAAACCATCTGTACGTGCTGCAGCTTTCTGCAACATCTCATAAGCCTCATGAATAACCGGATTAATTTGCGTATAATCCTTTTTCATGTTTTGCTGAGATATTTCGAATAGTTTGCCTTCTGCCTCTTGCATTAAATCGTCCACGTCTTGTGTCTCATCGAATGCTTTCGTCTGAATGTTGCTGGTAAAAGAGATCAATTCCCGCGCCAAAAACTTCTGAGCGATGATACGGGCATGATATTCAATATGAGCCGATGAAGCAACTTTTCCACTCAATTGGGTAATATAAAACGGTCCCCCTGCTTCTTCCAAATCACCACGAGACCGCAACTGTTCAGTCACGGTCAATATATCAATAGGTTTCTGCTGAATTGCCAAATCGGTTATCGCAGCATAAATCAACTGATTACAA
>DXCG01000126.1 GCA_019116145.1 Candidatus Phocaeicola gallistercoris | reverse complement strand
ATATTACAGCTTTAGGTCATTCCGGATTTGCATGGCCTAAAGAACGGAACGGGGAATTTTGGTCGAAAGACCGTTATTCTGTTACGGAAAGAGGTAACTGGGAGAATCCTACTTACGAAACATTTCCTTTTGAATTGTCTTTCTATGTGCCTCATGATATGAAGACTTTGATTGAGAAATGTGGGGGCGAGGAGAAATTTGTTCATCGACTTGATACTTTTTTTACTCATAAAGAGGGAGATCAACGGTGGCTTATAGGGATGTTTCAAATTTCGAATGAACCGGGATTCCTTATACCTGTTTTATACAATTATGTGAACAGGCAGGATAAAACTGCTTCTATAGTTCGTTATATTTTGAAGAATCGTTATAAAACAACACGAGATGGCATCCCGGGGAACGATGATTCCGGATCTATGTCTGCATGGTATGTATTTCATTCTTTAGGTTTTTATCCGGTTGCAGGACAAGATGTTTATCTCATTTCAAGTCCTGTTTATAAAGAAGCAAAGGTACATCTTGAAAATGGGAAGATATTGAAGATTGTAGCGAAAAAGAATAATGATAAAAATATTTATATACAGTCGGTAAAATTGAATGGTAAACCTCTCGATAAGAATTGGTTCCGTCATGCTGATATAAAGGACGGTGGCACGCTTGAGTTTGTTATGGGAGATAAACCATCGGCGTGGTCTTGTAATGGAGAGCTTCCTCCTTCAATGTCGGAGATATAATGTTTATATAAGTTTATTTAGTTTTATGATATGATTGAAGGTTGGTGCGCAAGTGCCAGCCTTCATTTTTTTGATTTAAAAAGAAGTAAAAAACAAATGATTCTCAAGCATAGCTATGTATGCCACCTAAAAGAAAATTAACGCCGAAATATGTGATAAGTACACTTAAAAATGCAAGTATGGAAAACCAGTGAAAGGACATTGGCTTTCGAAATAAAGGAAATGAAGCCGAATGCAGGGCTGTTGCATAAACAAGCAAGGTAATTAGTGCCCAAGTCTCTTTGGGGTCCCATCCCCAATAACGTCCCCATGAAACATTAGCCCAAATAGAGCCAATAAAAATTCCGATAGTCAGGAGAAATACGGCAGGATATAATAAGACCTGACTGATGATATGCAGACGTTCAATAGACGGTTGGTAGTTTTTTTGCGTGTGGCGTATTATGATTGCCATTAATCCATTCAGCATAATAAAAGCTGTCAGTGAATAGGCAAGCATGATTGTTACTACATGTATGCTGAGCAGAGGTGATGACAATACAGGCATGAGTTGTGTAATAGGAGGATTTGATTCTCCTAACATGGAAACTAATAGTGACAGACCACATAGCATATAGCCGAAAGCTATCGCACCTTCAAATTTGCGATAGGAGAAAAACGTGAGTAAAGTTGTGCAAAAAGCCATGAATTGCATGGTTTCATATCCATTGGATAATGGGATATGTGAACTGATAAATCCTCGTAAACCCATCAGTGAGAGAAGATAAACGGATACGATGCCTAAAGCGAAAAGCAATATGGTGTTTATCGGGGAAGATGTTTGTCTTTTACGCCCCATTCGTTTACAATAGAAAATGAATGATATGATTCCAATCGTCAAACATCCCATAGCCAACAATTTAGTGTAATTGGCTTCATTGTATAACTTCTCAGCTTTGAATTGTGCTTCAGAAGGTAATATTGAGGCTGCTGTTTTCTGCTGATATTTTTTTATTTTCTCAGCTAATTTTATAATGTTGTCATCGTCTTTTTTTGAAATTAGCAGATTGAAAAGTCCTAAACTTTTTCGAATGAATAATCGTTGTTCATCAGTTGCTTCTTTAGGAAGTTCATCGGTAGGGGCAAACCATTGGATTTTTCCGTTTGTTGTTTGGTGGGGATATATTTTTAAGATATCTCCTGTTGTGAGCATACCGATGAGGTTGATTTTTTCGTTGGTTTCGTTTAGCTCTCGTTTCTTTGGCATTTGCATTTCGGTTTCTGCATTTTTCAGTTTATACCCTTCGCTTCCCAAAAAATCATGTAAGCATGCGTATTTGCTGCTGATTCCTAATGTTTGTTGAATCGTTTGATGTTTGATGTAAATCATTGGTTCTGTTTTCCAGTCATCGTAAAAGAAAAACCATCCGGTAAATACTTGTTCCGGTGTTAATCCTTTGTAATTTGATTTACCGTAGATTTTAAGCGTAAAATCTTTTGCCAATGTTTGTAAAGGGCAGATACGGTCGTTGTAGTATATGTAAAGATCACCTAATGCCGATGCCGTTTCACGTGATAAATGTTTGGGTAGTTCGCTTCCCATAGTTGTGGAAGAGGATAGTATTGCCATACATACAAGCGCAGTACTGCGATGTAACATCGGGTGAGAAAGTAGTTTGCGAAAACCACTGTTTTTCTGGAAAAGGAACCCTATAATAGATACGAGAAGTAATGAATAGCCAGCATACGTAATGCCGATTCCCCAAGGGTCGTAGGATATGGAAAGCGTTGTTCCTTTCATATCATTGTCGTACGATGATTGGTAAAAACGATAATGGCGATACGATAATATTTTATTCATGGAAACCTCTCCTTGGATGATTTTATTTTTGTCGAATATCCGGATCTTACTTATGAAATCCATAGGAGCAAAACTTCCTTTGTAATAATCGATATGAAAATCTGAAAGTTGTATGGAAAAAGGTAATGATTTTTCTTGTTTGTCATGACTCGTGAATGTTGATGAGTATGAGTTGTCCATCCTTAGACGGATTGTTCCTTGTTGTCCACATAATTGAGTAGTGAATGCTCCCGATAGGATGATCAAGAAAGAAATATGCAATAGGAAAGTGAATACGTTTCGTTGGAGTTTACGATTGATTATATAGATACAGGAACAAACGGCAAAAACAATCCAAATGGTTGTAAATAGAGGTGAGGTGTAGATGGGAGAAACTGCTTCTGTATTGGTCGTTTTTTCCAAAATGGTTGCTGTTATCATCATTAAGATAAGGATACATCCCAATCCGAAAA
>DXCG01000125.1 GCA_019116145.1 Candidatus Phocaeicola gallistercoris | reverse complement strand
GTTTTTACATATATTACGTCTTGTATATCGTCCATAATGCCTTGACCAAGCGAATTGAAACTCTTTAGCAATATTCGATCTTCAGAGATTTCATTTAAATCCTCAGCTAAATCGTCTTTTACATCTACCATCGGACGAATTTGCAACAAATAAAATGTCCCTTTTTTTTCTTGTGCATCGATATTTACTGCAAATTCTATTTCTACAGGCCGGCGCATTTCACCTTGCCCATACTTTTGAACCAATTGAAGAATCTTTGCCAGTGGGAATACATCATGTTGTAAAATATTGGCAAAAGTAATCAATTTACGTCCCCCGGGATAAATACCATCGCGTATCACCATATCGTAAGGATCGTATGTAGAAGCCAAATATGTTAATGCCCCATCTTTTTCTGCCTCTTTAACAGGAAGTTTCAACAAATTGAAACCATCGTCTAATGAAAAATCTTTTCCCATATTGTTTAAATCGAGGGCATAAAAACTTGTCTGTGTTTCACGTAAAGCTAATTCCATTTCACTTGTCTGCAATACTTTATCCGGATGAAAAGGACATACACGCAGAGTTAATCCACCATCTACAATGTATTTCCCTAACCCCAAAGCCAGACTCACAGTCCCCTCTTCAGCCAATTCTTCATTAATAGGATAATAATTAATAGAACGAGCGACCCCCGATATGGAAGGATAAAAACGGGTTCCGTACTGCTTTCCTGCCACCTCTTGCAAAATGACTGCCATTTTTTCCTGATCGATCACATTGCGTGTAGCCTGCATATATGCCTTGCTATCCTTATAAAAGACCGATGCATACACCCCTTTTATAGCATCACTCAGCATGCGCAACATTTCATACTTATCAGTCTGATAGGGTATCATATACGTTGAATATATTCCGGCAAACGGTTGGTAATGCGAGTCTTCAAGCAAACTTGAAGAACGTATAGCAATAGGTGATTTTACAACTTCAAAGAAAGCAAAAAAATCTTCAACTAACCTATTGGGCAATTTAGCTCTCAAAAAGGCACGTAAAATGGCATTATCATCGGCATTGCTCAATGCTATCTGATACAATGAGTTCATTTCCATAAACTCATCGAAAATATCGGTACAAAGCACAACGGTTTTAGGTATGACAATCGATGCGTTTTCGAACTCATCAAATTCCACATGACGTTTAACCATGGTATCTATAAAAGCCAATCCACGCCCTTTTCCCCCTAAAGAACCGTCGCCTATACGGGCAAAATTCGAATATCTGTCAAAACGATCGCGCTGGAAAACAGCAACAACGCCCTGATTTTTCATTTTACGATATTTCACGATTGCCTCAAATATAATTTGCCGATGGGCATCGATGTCTTGCAATGACTCCCATGTTATCTGCTTCAAGAATTCGGCTACTGGAAAAATAGCTCTTGAATACAGCCAACGGGAAATATGATTTCTCCGAATATGGTAAAGGAACGATTCAGCCGGGATGGAGAATATAACATTCTGCAGTTCTTTCAAATTATGTACACGTGCAACTTCTTCCATCGTATTCGGATTCACAAAAATAAAATCGCCAAAACCAAAATTGGCAGAAACAGCCTCACGCAAATCGATATTCATCTTTTTCGAATTTTTGTCGATAAACTGCGCATTGACACTTTTAGCAAACTCCTGATTCTTTGTTTCTGCCGATTCAAGAATAAGCGGCATAAACGAATCACGGCAACGAACTTCCGTCAGGAAACGTATCCCTGCATTCGGGTCAATTACCCCATTGCAAGGGAAACGGGCATCTGAAATAATTCCTAAAATATTCTGCTGATATCTATTATAAAACATCATGGCTTCTTCATAAGAACGTGCTAACACAATTTTAGGACGTCCTCGCATTCTCAACGTACGCTGATGCTCATTCAATGCCTCGGTTGCGAACTCCTGGCTCTGACGTAATACAAAATTGTATAACTCCGGCAATACCGACGAATAAAAACGAATGGAATCTTCCACCAACAAAATCATTTGTACGCCAACCTCCTGTATATCATGTTCCAAATTCATTTTATCTTCCAACAATTTGATGATAGAAACCAGCAAATCGGTATTGCCCAACCAACAGAATACATATTCAAATATGCTCAGGTCTTCATGCTCCATCCGTTCACGTATCCCATACGAAAATGGGGTAAGAACAACCAAAGGTATGGTCGGATATTTCTCTTTTATATGACGCCCGATATCGAAAGTGTCACTATTGTCTGTTCCGGGCATACATATAACTAAGTCGAACATTGTATTGTCGAGCTGTACCCATGCATCTTCTTCAGTAGAGACTTGTGTAAACCGAGGAGGATAACGCAGACTCAAATTCATGTACTCGTTAAATATCTTTTCATCAATACGCCCATCGTCTTCCAACATAAAAGCATCATACGGATTTGCAACCAAAAGCACATTGAAAATACGTTTCGTCATCAGATTAACGAACTGGGTATCCTTAAAATAAAGTTGATTCAATTTTAACTTATTGAGCATAATTTCTTGTTTTATGTTTTATATGACAAACAAATAACGTAAATTTCCTCGATTTATGCAACATTTTGTCAATCCATACTTATAAAAAGCACAAGAAAACGGTCTTGCTATTTAACTTTTTATCACCTTTATCACGTTTTTTTAGTCGAAAACATTTGCACACCATTCGTAAAACCATAACTTTGTAGTTATAAAAGTTTCATTTTGTCAGACCTTAAATTAGATTGTTATGAATATTAACCAAATTATGTCATCTCTGGAAGCCAAGCATCCGGGTGAACTTGAGTATCTACAAGCAGTAAAAGAAGTATTGATCTCTATTGAAGATGTTTACAACCAACATCCCGAATTCGAAAAAGTATCGTTAATCGAACGACTTGTCGAACCGGATCGGATCATCACATTCCGTGTGCCATGGGTCGACGACAAAGGTAAAGTTCAAGTTAATTTGGGATATCGTGTACAGTTTAATAACGCTATTGGTCCATATAAAGGAGGAATTCGCTTTCATGCGTCAGTCAATTTATCAATCCTTAAATTCTTAGGATTTGAACAAACTTTCAAAAATGCACTTACCACCTTGCCGATGGGCGGTGCCAAAGGAGGCTCTGATTTCTCACCTCGCGGTAAAAGTGAAGGGGAAATTATGCGCTTCTGTCAAGCTTTCATGCTGGAATTATTCCATCACTTAGGTGCCGACATGGATGTCCCGGCAGGAGATATCGGCGTAGGAGGTCGTGAAGTAGGATATATGTTTGGCATGTATAAGAAGTTGACTCATGAATTTACCGGAACATTTACAGGAAAAGGACTTGAATACGGCGGTTCATTGATTCGCCCGGAAGCAACAGGTTTCGGCGGATTGTATTTCGTAAAACACATGCTTGACGCAAAGGGCATCGACATCAAAGGAAAAACGATTGCAGTATCCGGATTCGGGAACGTGGCTTGGGGAGCTGTAACCAAGGCAAATCAGTTAGGGGCTAAAGTTGTTACATTATCCGGTCCTGACGGATATATTTACGATCCGGATGGAGTATGTGGCGAAAAGATAGATTATATGTTGGAACTCCGTGCTTCGGGAAATGATATTGTTGCTCCTTATGCCGAAAAATATCCGGAAGCTACATTCTACCCCGGTCGAAGACCTTGGGAAGTAAAAGTAGACATCGCACTTCCTTGCGCAACTCAAAACGAACTTAACGGTGAAGATGCCATGAACCTGATAAACAATTCTGTCCTTTGTGTTGGAGAAATTTCAAATATGGGATGTACCCCTGAAGCAATTGACGCTTTCATCTCGCACAAAATCACGTATGCTCCGGGAAAAGCCGTAAATGCAGGAGGGGTTGCAACATCAGGATTAGAAATGAGTCAAAATGCAATGCACATGAGTTGGTCAGCCCAAGAGGTAGATGACAAGTTACATCAAATCATGCATAATATCCATGAACAATGTGTCCGATACGGAACAGAGCCTGATGGATATATAAATTACGTAAAAGGTGCAAACATTGCCGGATTTATGAAAGTTGCCCATGCGATGATGGCGCAAGGCATCATCTAAAATTCATCCTAACTATATTTCATTCAATTGTTCTTATTTTGTGAAGTGCTGTTCACTCAAGGTGAACAGCACTTTTTATTCACCAAATGAATATACACAATTGACAGCTTTTACGTTATATTTAAAACATATCACGATATAACATGAGAACTACTTTATCTATATTCTTTCTGATTTTTCTCTTGGGAAGTTGCGCCGAAGACCAAAAGATTTTTCAACCTTCTCCTCACGAAATTATTATATGTGGTAACATTTATACGGGCTTCACAGAAAACAACTCAAGAATAGGCAACCAACATTTCCTCCCGGAAGGAAGTATGATTTCTTTTTATGCACAAGGAGGCATTCAAGCCTATAATGAATGCCTGACACTGACCAATGGAAACTGGAATAATCACCAACTACAATGGAGCACACAAGAAGAAGAGGCACGAATTAAAGCATATTACCCTCATTCTGTATCTGCAGAGCCTGCTTTATACAACGAAAAAGGTGAATTGACCGATTTACTCATCTGCAACAAAACGTTCGAACATGGTACTCCTATCCGACTGCAATTTGATCATCTTTTTTCGCTCCTTACGCTTAATATCGACCAACCTTTAAACGACAAAATATCAGCCATAGAAATAACTCCAAGTGTTGCGGTAGAGAACATCTTATGGGAACAAGGCAAAATAAATTTTACACCTAACCACCCCATTACAACTGTTTTAACACAAAATAACGACAAAAAATATACATTGATTATTCCGCCGGCAGAAAACATGTCAATTCATTTAAAACTGACGACTCCAAACGAAACTATCGATGCAGAAATTTCGCCCCATTCTTACTTGAGTGGAAATCAATACGTATGCAATATCAAATCGAATAACCAAACCGGAATATATAATGCAGAAGATTTTATCGCATTTTGTCACCTGATTAACGGAGAGACATACGGAAACCGTAAATTATCGGAATTCGGAATAACCGAAAACAACCAGACTACATATTTTTTACAACAAGACATTCGTTTCACAACTGAAGAAAATGAACAAATAACAAGCATTGGAAGTTCGCCGGAAAATATATTCAATGATTACTTCAACGGACAAGGTTATACGCTTTACGGATTATCTTTACAACCTTCTGACACACACAACAACAACAGTTATGCACTCTTTTCCCACATAGGAGCCAATGGGAAAATCGCAAACCTGAACTTATCAGACATGACCTATACAAATAATTCTAAACTTTTATACGGAGGGCTTTTGGCAGGAATTAACGAAGGGGTCATAGATAATTGCCAAATAAAACAAGCTGTCATGAATGCCAACCAAACTTATATCGGTGCCATCACCGGTGCAAACTTAGGAACCATACTGAATAGTGCCTGCGAAAATATTGAATTCATAGCCCCTCAATCGTCCGTAGGGGGAGGAATAGGATGGAACAACGGGAAATTACTCAACAGCTATGTCGCCGATTGTATTTTTAGAGAATACAAAACGGCTGCCGGCCTTTGTTTTTTAATCGAGAAAGCCGATATAACCAATTGCTATACATACAGAACACGTGTTACAGCAAGCTTAAAAAATAAATTTTATGCACTTGTATATGGAACGAATGGCGGTAATATTAGTTATTGCTATTATCAAAAACCATCCAATGACAACAATTATATTTATTCCAATTACAATACACAACTGAAAGACAATTATGCATACGATCCGGAAACAATGTACACAATAACAACAAAAGAAAGCCTTGTTGTCGACCTCCTAAACCAATGGATTGAGAAAAGCGCGACAACCTATCCGGATTATCAGTTTAACTTCTGGCAAACAGCAGAAAGCCCGCCAATTATATTTATACTTCAATAGATTATATATTTTTTATATTATCCAAGAAAAGTTCTGCATAAATTGTTGTATTTTTGCCGACAAAACCGACAATTTATGGAAAGAAATAAAAAATTGGTCATCACAATTATCGCATTGATTGTCATCATTGCTGGAATATCGTTTATTGCATTCAATGAATTCCGCAAAAACAAAGAAATGGCTGCGGTATTTGCTGTAGAAAAAGAAGAGATGGAAAACGAATACAGTACATTTGCCACTCAATACGATGAGTTACAAATTCAAATAAACAATGACTCTCTTCGTGAAAAATTGGAAAGTGAAAAACTAAAGACCCAACGGCTGTTGGAAGAATTACGCCAAGTAAAGACAACAGATGCTGCTGAAATCATACGCCTGAAAAAAGAATTGAAAACCGTAAGGGCTGTACTAAGAACGTATGTCATTCAAATAGATTCACTCAACCGACTGAATACTGCACTGATGAACGAGAACAAAGAAGTGAAAAATAAGTACAGTGCAGCAACCATACAAATAAATACATTGACAAAAGAAAAAGACAACTTAAACCAAAAAGTATCATTAGCCGCTCAGTTAGATGCTACAAATATTTCCGCCCTACCGCTAAACAAACGAGGGAAAAAAGCACGTAAGGTAAAAGATGTCAAACAAATAGCAATTTCATTTACTCTCGCTAAAAATATTACTGCCGAGACCGGAAACAGGACACTATACATCCGCATTGCCAAACCTGACAATGAAATTTTATCGAAAGACAATGCAACATTCCACTTCGAAGACCGTGATATTACGTATTCCATAAAGAAATACATTGAATATACCGGTGAAGAACAGGATATAACCGTTTATTGGGATGTAGAAGAATTCTTGCCTTCTGGCACTTATACGGTTTACATTTTTGCCGAAGGAAATATGATTGGACAAAATTCATTCAACATGAAATAACCACAACATGAAAAAATATCCCTTTCTCTTTCTTATGAGTTTCATCATAATGGCATTTTCCATTTCATCGTGTGGCGAAGACCGCTCGGGGGAATATTATGCCCTGATATCTCCTAAGACATGGATATATGAAACAATGCAACAATATTATTTGTTTTATGAAGACCTGCCTGCACCAGAAGGACTTAATTTCTTCCAAAAGCCCAGTGTCTTTTTAAATGCTGTCATTTCATCACGCGACCAGAAAAACGGAGTTTTCTTTTCTCACATAGATTCGGTACAGCCTTCACGTACCATAAGCCCTTATCCTTCATTCGGGATAGAAGGAAGTTTACTGAGAAATAGTAATGACGGGAATTACTATTATCGAATTTTATATACACAACCGAACTCTCCTGCGGCTGAAGCCGGATTAAAGCGTGGCGATTGGGTCCTTTCGGTCGACAGTATGAATATAAACAACGATAATTACAAAAATTTCTTTGTAACACCAACACGCTCTTACTCTTTTCAAATAGCACGTACCGATACCGAAGGAAATCCGGATACAACAACAATCGATATGCCTGCACCACGACTTGTAGAGGAACCAAGCGTATACTTAACCCGCAATTTATCAATCAATGGGAAACAGGTGTTCTATATCATGTACAACAATTTTGAAATTACGGAGGAAAATAATTTAAAAGAAGCATTAGCTTTAGGATTATCTTCTTCTCCATCTGACATAATATTAGATTTACGTTACAATCCCGGAGGATATGTCTCTACAGCCATTTTACTAAGTTCTATATTGGCTCCATCCAATGCTTACGGACAAACATGTATAAATCTTATATACAATAATAAGATAGATAGCATTATCCACTATCCTTTTGACAAGGAATCTTCACAAGGTATTCCTCAAGCCTCTTACGATCATTTATACATCCTGACATCGAACAATACGGCTTCAGCATCGGAAACGGTGATAAATTGCCTCCGCCCATACCTTGGGGATAAATTAGTGCAAGTAGGAGACTATACATTTGGGAAAAACGTTGCACAGAGTTTGTTTACAAATCCTGCATACCCACAACTTGAATTTTGGCTAACGACCAATTACATCGCTAATGTGGAAGGGTTTTATGACTATTTCCAAAATGGACTTGAACCTGATTTTAAAATACAAGAAAATTTAAATGGAACATTGGGCGAATTGGGGACAGAAAAAGATGAATTGATGATCCCGGTTATTTACCACATAGAAAACGGTACTTTTCCTTTACCCGAGGAATCAACAGAACCTACTTCAAGACAAAAACACACTTCACATAGCATGAAAGTGATTTCAAACTCTATAGGAACCAAGCCAAAACATGCTAAACTTTAAGATAAAAGGCAATGGGCTTTTCATCAAAAGCTGACCATATCTGTAATCATTCATCAAAATATTTTATAAAAGCCTTTTGGGATTTTCTTTTCACCAAAAGGCTTCGTTTTTTCTTGTAATATAATACGCTTTTACTCATTGCTAAAAAACATAAAAAGAAGTTGCACGTATCACCTTTTTAAACTTTTCGCTTGATTAATTGTTTTCTAAATGATACATTTGCAATAATTGCATAAGCAACTAATCATACATAAACCGAATTGACAATGAAAAGGATTCTGATTCTCATATTTTTAGGAGCATTTGCCATTACTTCGTACGCTCAACGCATGCTTACATTAGACAGTTGTAGAGCTTTAGCGCTTTCAAACAACAAAGAGCTACGCATCGCTCAAGAAAAAATAAAAGCTGCGCATTATCAACAGAAAGCAGCTTTTACCAATTTCTTACCGAAAATAGATGTAGCCGGTACCTACATGCGTACGCAAAAAGAAATATCTTTACTAAGTGATGACCAAAAAAGCGCAATAGGAAATATGGGAACGGCAGTTGGAACACAACTTCAACAATTCGGACAACAAATACAACAAATTGCAGTATCCCACCCGGAACTTTTACCTTTGCTGACACCTCTTTCCGGAGTAATGGAAGGAATCCCCGGAGCTTTAAATGGTGCAGGACAAGGCATTGTAGATGCATTCCGCACCGATACGAGAAATTTGTATGCAGGAACCGCCACACTTACTCAACCTCTTTTTATGGGAGGCAAAATCATTGCCTATAACAAAATAACCAAATACGCAGAACAATTGGCTGCTTCGCAACATGCCACTGGCATGCAAGACATCATTTTAAGTACCGATCAGGCATATTGGCAAGTGATTTCACTAATCAATAAAAAACGACTTGCAGAAAGTTTTGTTGAATTGGTACAAAAATTAGATTCAGATGTCACAAAAATGGTAGAACAAGGTGTAGCC
>DXCG01000124.1 GCA_019116145.1 Candidatus Phocaeicola gallistercoris | reverse complement strand
TCAAAGTCGCGTGGCTTTTCCACCGTTTACATCCGGTCACCATCCATTACTGATTTCTCTTTTCGCCTACGTTTCACGTGCGTTTATCAGTCCCGGTATTCCTTCTGCCTCCTTTTTTCCCTTTCGCCGTTTTGCCCGGAGCTTTCTTTCCCGTTCCTTCCTTCACTTTCAGCACCTTTTTGCCGTCCAGCGTCACCTCTTCCATGTTCCGGCTGATAAACTCCAGCACGTCCGATTCCTTGTAGTAGGTCTTGCGGCTGATTTTCTGGTAACGCAGTCCGTATTCGCTGCGGAACCGCTGTAGCGACCGTTTGCTCGTTCTCAGCATCTCGCACAGGTCCTGATTGTCATACAGCCGTTCTCCGTCCATGTACTTCACGCCCGCCGCTTCCTTGTTTATCAGTACCGATATGATGCTGTCCAGCCGGTCAATCCGTTCCATGAGGCGCTTCATCCATTCCTCGAACATTTCCTTACCAATCCCTTCCATCATCCGCCTCCTTTCTTGTCATCAGGTAGTTATGCTTGAACTCCTCCAGCGTCTTGGGATTGCAGTGTACGATTTTCCGTCTCACGCATTCCTCCAGATCCGTCAGTCTGTACCGGCATTTGCTTCTCACCATCATGTAGGGAATAGTCTTGTCCTTTCGCATCCGTTGCAGTGTCCTCGTGCTGATTTTCAGCAGGTCCGCCGCCTCCTCGCTCGTCAGCAGGATTTCCGCTTCCTCCTTCGGCACGTTGTCTTTCTTGAAAACATAGTCCGCTATGCGGTCTATCTTCTCCATCATCGTCTTCACGACCTCATTGTCCATCGTTATTATTTCCATATCCTTCCGTATTGGTTACGCTGCAAAGGTGCGCAACTCCACGCAGGCACAATCCATAGTATTTCCATAGTAGGGAATGATTTTCCTCGTTTTCCTTCCTGATTTTCTTATAAGTTGTTTATTATCATTATCTTTGCAAGAATTTTAAAATATCAAATATGACAGTTATAGTTTTAGGAGCTGGAGTAGATGCAACATCTGGTATCGAAATGCCATTGACAAATGAACTTATTCCTCAAATTAATGATTTTATAAAAAATGATGGACGAGAAATAGATGAGAAGCTACGTAATATTATTCCATCATTAAGATTTCATTTTGACAAACTTATAAAAGATACAATAGAAAGATTTGTACAAGATTTTGGTAGAGAAATTACTAAAATTAAAGAGGGGGTACAAACTGTTCTTACTAATGATAACACATTGAGTCCTGAAAACCAAAAAATGGGTCAATTGATTGTTGCTATTATGAATAAGGTAGAATCAATGAAAACAGGGGCTACATTGGATCAAGAAACTGCTGAATTAATTGAAGAGGTTTTTGGAGAAAACTTTGCCGTTACAGATGAATCAATTATCGATTTTTCAAAATTAGTATATACTGACACCTTTAAAAGTGTTATGAGACAGATTTTGGAAAGAAGTATGCAAGAGCCTAATCATCCTATATTAAAACACGTATATCATAATTTATTAGATATTGAAGATTTGTTGATGAATTATTTTATCGGTTTTTATATAGACAAGCCAGCATCTATAAAAAATTACATTTATATATCATGGATGTTGTGGGTATATTTAAAAAAGAAGGAAAATGATATATATACAACATATAGTGAACGAATGCATGAGTTTCCCGTATATTCTAAGATTCCGGGAGATTGGCAGATTGTTACTTTTAACTACTCTTCGTTTGCATATTTCTTTACAAAAGGAAATGACTATCCTGCATTATATTTTCATGGTAATTTGATGAATTATGTAGATATTCAGAATAAAACAGAAATAAAAATTGAAGATCAAGAATATTGCTCATTAGATATTATTTCATTTATTGAAAACCAATTAACTCCCAATATAAACTTTGAGGAGGATAATATAAAGTATTCTATTCCTGAGTTTTTGCCACCAATAAAAATTAAACCTGTGCTTTCTAAGACCTTTATTCAAACATGGTATAAAGCAGAGCAAAAAATGAAAGAAGCTGACAAAATTATTATTGTAGGTTATTCATTCAATAAATCTGATGAGCACTTTAATAGTATATTACATGAATGTATATCTAAACCTATATTTATTATTGATACAAATGTAGACAACGTAATAAAGAAGATGGAAAAATTGTATGGATTTTCTTCTAATTCTTATATGTCTATGAGTATCCAAGGTCATTCGGCAAAGAGAAAATCACAATTAACTATAATTCAAGCTAATGCTCATGAAATTAATTTTCAGGAACTGTAAACGAATAGAATATATTATTTTAGGCATAACCATATTACTATTAATTTATGCTGCAATAACTTTGATTATTCAAACTGGTTTAAGTTGGTTATTTGATGCAGATTATTTGGATAAATATGGTTCATTTCTGGGTGGCATAGCAGCCTTTATAAGTATTTATTATTTATATCAGACTCTGAAAGAACAAGGAAGGCAGTTTCAAATTCAAAATTTTGAAAGCAAATATTTTGAATTGATCAAATTTAATAGAGAAAAAGCTAATTCACTGCTCAATAAAAATCCTAATCAGGATTTGTCTATTGAGTTTATGGAGTTCTTTGTTAAACAGATTGAAGAGGCTATAGTAATTGTAGATGAGATTATTAGTGATGCAGAAATTGATACTGTATACGCTGATATTAATGAATTCAATAAAGACCAAAATAAATGGAAAGAGTTGTTAAAAGAGCGTACCATTATTAATATTAGTTTTTTGATTGTTTTCTTTGGCATAAAGAAATATGGATACAATCTTTTGAAAAATAGGTATCTGAAAAAATACAATGAAGATGTCATAAATGATATTTTAAAAAGTTTTCGTTTAAGGATAAATGGCAGTAACAATATAGCAATATATCATGGTCCTATTGAATATTCAAATATTATAAATAATGACAACAAATATTACACAGGATTTCAACATGAAAGTGGTAATTATTTTAGAACACTATTTCAGTGCGTAAAATATGTGAATAAGCAACGGTTTTTACATTATATGGAGAAATATGAATATATAAAGATTTTAAGATGTCAGATGTCTAATACAGAAGAAAAGTTATTATTCTATGATACAATAAGTGATTTAGGGGCTGAATGGGAGTATAATGCCAACAATATAAATGATAAACTTATTACAAAATATAATTTCATTAAAAATATTCCATTGGGGGAAGAAGATAAATATTCTCCTATAAAATTTTATCCCAATATAAATTTTGAAGCTTCTATAACAATTCCAAGAGAAAGAAGTATTTTAGAAGCAAAATATACTTAACCAGTTACAGCACATATTGTTACTAACAATATTATAAAAGCTATACATTGAAAAATATATAAATCAATAGACATGAATAAATTTTGTGCACTAACAGGAGAAGTAACTGATTTAAAAGCCTCACATATCATACCAAAATTCTTTTATGCTGATTTAAAGAAAAAAGGAGGCTGCTATTTTCGTTCTACTTATAATCCTAAATTAGAGCATAAAGACGGTATTAAAATTCCTCTTTTGGGAAATAAGGCAGAACTATTATTTTCAAAACAAGAAAAATGGTTTAAAGAAAACGTGTTTGATTATTATCATAATAAACAAAAAACAATCATTCAGCCAATAAAGATGAGAAATGAATTATTTTATTTCTCAGTATCCTTATTATGGCGTTCCATCCATTATTTAATGTATCTTCACCCTGATAATTTTCAAAGTGCCTTTAAAAACAAACAGATTTATGACTTGGTTATAGATGCAGAAAAAGAATGGAAGCAATATTTGAATGGAGGGGATATTCCTGAGATATATTCCAATATTTATATTGCAACTTTTGATAATATCATCTCAGAATTTTCCGATAATGCTGATTTACTATTTTATTTAAAAAGAAGTTGTGATTTTGGAGTTATTACAGACAACTTAGATATAATGATTAATTGTGCCTTTTTTTGCAAGTGCCCAAACTTTATATTTTTTGCAGATTTATTGCCTTCAACTAGTGGTGACTTTGAATATGGATACTTGGTTAATAATCTACCAGAATATGAAAAAACGACGTTCATCGAAGATTGGACAATAAATGACAACCGCATTATAGAGTGTCTTTTTGAACGGTCGGATTTACAGAAATCTCTGATTGAAAAAAATCCAGTTTCATCTAAAGCAGCACAACAGATTGTATCTCGAATAAAAAGTACCCCAAACTTTAAAGACAGTGAATTAGGGCAACTTTTGAAAATGAAATACGACTGACTCACACCGTCTTCCCCAGAAACACCCCGATAACCGACAATGCCCCCAGTTGCTTCATCTTTCGTTGCAGTTGCCTGAAGCTCTCCCCGGTCGTGAGTACATCATCCAGCAGGACAACATTCTTTCCTCTGATATACCGCCGTGTGAATTGCAGGTTCCGCAGTATGTCCTTATCCTTTCCCTTTCCTTTCAGCTGCTCGCGGTCTTCCTCTATCCAGATGGCCTTGAAACCGTCCGTAATGCCCAACCATTCCGACAGGTAGTAGCATACCACCGGAAAGCGTTTCCGCTGTCTTTCCCTTGTCGATGCGGGTATAGGTATCAGTACCGTGTCTTCCTTCGTTCCGTTGAATCCCGCATGTTTCAGACACAGTGCCAGTATCCGTGCGACCAGCTCGCCGCAGTGTCCACCTTCCTTAAAACGGAATATCAGGTTGCTTACCCGTTTTTGGTGTGCATTCGTCTTTTCAATCTTCGTTGGGTAATAGTCATGCAGGTAGTGACACCTGCATCCGTCTATAAGAACTTCTCCCTTGAACATCGTTTCGTACGGGTAGAAGTCCATTTTCTTCTCCCTTTCAAACGTAAAGTTCAGCACATCCCTCATCATGGCATTCCATTCCTTCGACCTGCCCAGCGAATACCATCCTGCATGTTTCCCGGCTTCCATCAGGCACATGCCGATTTCCATCGCCTCGCTGAACCGCTGGTGCGAGACGATGTACCACCCGTGTTTCCGGCACAGGCCGGCAAACTCCTTTATGTCCGCAGTCAGGAAGTACATCATGCCTTCCTCTCTGATGACTACCGTCAGTTCCGACTTCGGTTTCTCCCTGCAGAACAGGCTCTCGCTGTAATTCACTCCGTGCCATACCGACTCCGTGCATTCCTCATCGCAGAACTGCACTTCCACCTCTTCAAGCAGGTCAAATTCTTCCACCATACCGTTTCTGTCTTTAATTACAGGTTTAAGAGGGATTTAAGTTACACATTATTATCGGTTTACGGATAAGCGCGTTTACGGTTTTATATTTTTTAACTTATATAAAACACGTGTCGGGACAGCCTCCCGAACAGGGGAGACTATCCCGACACGTATATCCGCCATATCCTACGGCTTTCAGTTCCAGCTGTTTCTCTTTTCGCCGCTCATGCAGAGAATCACCGTACTTTTCTTCTTTTCAAATGATTCTGCCAGCTGTCTTGCAGCCCACTTTCTGAATGCCTCGCATTTCAGTCCCTTCATGCGGAATCCCAGTGCAATGATGGTTGCCAGACTGTAGAGGTCCACACTGCAATCTTTTCCGTTATAGGTGAAATGTTCCACCCGCACATCCCGGTATTCATCAAAGTCACCGGTTTTTGCAAGGGATTTCAGTCCGGCATTTACCGACTGTACAAACACTCCATACGCCCGTGCGATGTCGCATTTCGGCAACCATACCTCGCCCTTGTCGTCCGTTTCTATCCTTACGCTCACCTTATCAGGTGCATTGCGGTTATATTCCACTTCAAAATTGCCAAATCTCACCATAATAGTTGCTTTTATACATTATATATGGAATCTCAGCATGGAGGTCATAACATGGCATCCAGTTTTCCCGCAAGGACCTCCATATCCTTTCTTATCTTCTCATTGGTTATGCGGGCATAGATTTGCGTCGTTTCAATGTTCGTATGCCCCAGCATTTTCGACACCGTTTCAATCGGCACGCCTTTAGCCAGAGTAGTGGTCGTAGCAAACGTGTGACGTGCCAGGTGGAAGGTAATATTTTTATTTATACCGCACAAATCCGCAATCTCTTTTAAGTAAGAATTAAGTTTTTGATTGCTCAGCACAGGCAGCAACTGGCCTTTGGGGAGCTGACCTTCATATTTCTGGAGTATCGCCTGCGGTATCTTCAGCAGCGGTACGTTTACCGGAGTATCTGTCTTATGACGGTGCGTCATGATCCACGGCTTCCCGTCAAACGAGATTCTGATGTCGCTTGCCTTCAGTTCCTTCACGTCCACATATGATAATCCCGTGTAACAGGAGAACAGGAACACGTCCCGTACCTGTTCCAGTCTTTTAGTCGGAAACTTCTTCTTCATTATCTTTTGCAGTTCCGCATCCGTCAGATAACCTCTGTCCACACGTTTCAGTCTGATTTTATAATTTGAAAACGGGTCAGTATAAATCCAACCGTTGTTTTTGGCGATGATTACAATCATCTTGAACGTCTGCATGAATTTTGCCGTAGTATTCTCATTGCATTTGCTTTCCGTTCTCAGATAGTTCTCGAAGTCCGTAATGAACATGTGGCCGATTTCCTTCAGTGATATATCCGAAATATTGTATTTCACTTTCATAAATTCCTCCAGCCTCCGGTAGCAGCGGTCATACTTCGCGAGGGTGGCAGGAGTCTTGCTGATGCCGACCAGTTTTCTTGCATCCTCATTGTGTTTCTTGAAAAGTTCCAGCAGTGTTCTTTGTTTCGCCGTTATTCCCAAAAACGCATTGCGTATTTTTTCTACCGTTACGAATGACTCATGCACTTCAATATCCCGGTAGTGGTTTTTCAGCGAAGCACG